>CAZZIL010000371.1:0-2238 GCA_964654265.1 uncultured Gammaproteobacteria bacterium
CGACGGGCCGATGTCCGCGCTGAGGGACCACCCGACAGGATGGGTCGACCGGGACACGTACGCGGAGTTCGGCCGGCGAATCGACCTGGCCCGCCGGATGAGCTATGGGCGCGGCTGCCGGTTTGTGACGAAGATCAACGATGCCGGGCAGGCGGCGATCGAGTTCGTCAACCGCTACTTCTACCCGGTCTACTGACCCGCCGCCGGGCGGATCCTTGGGGGATTTGCGTCAGATGGCATCGCTTGTCTTGGGACGTTCCCGCGGTTGCAACGCCTGCGCGTCCCCGGCTCGTGGGGGCAGGCGCGCGAGTCGCGGGCCTGCTTTGGGGGCGTCCGACGACTGTCCGTTCCCTGTCCGGGGAGAGTTCGTGGCGGCCGGTCCCCGGGGAACGATGCCTCTGTCTCACATGACTGGCATACTCCCGGGACACACTCAGATGCGCCGCCTGCTTCCCGATACCCAGCCGCCGAAGAAGCCCGCTTGGGATCAGTCGCTTGTCCGACCAGAACGCCATTGACCCGGAAGTCCCTGCTACTGGCCGAGTTCAGGAGAACGGACAGGAAATCCGCCTCCTTGGAACGGCAGGGCAAGAAGTGGCACGTGTCGTCAAGCATCACGGACTCCCTTCCAATCGGCAAAGGCGTAGGGGCCCACGCCGAAGATCGAGAAAGGGGACCTGTTCCGGTGGATCGCGCTTTTGCGCCTGTCGGGAATCGTCTTGTGTCTTGACAAAAACTCCCAAGTGCGTGCTGCAACACTTTGTATTCGTGTGCTGTCTGACACTGGTGTTTCTTGGGTGACGATCACCCTCGCCGTAGGTACGCCACGTGTCCCCCGGCAAGGCCCGCACCCATCAGCACCGGATACCCGAATGCCTGTTCCAAGTCGACCGGGACGCCCCTGGGGCCGAGTGGCTGTGGTTCTCCTACGCGGTGCAGGCGGACGACTCGGGCGCGGACAGCGCGCACATCCTGAGGCCGACGGCAACGCGATGCACGTGGCACACCTCGTCGTTGGCGTGGCGGAGATTGGCGAGCCCGGTAGCGGTTGGTGTCTCCGACGAGGCCGGTGCGACCCGGTTGCATGGGAGACCGCCATTTGGCGGGCGCGTCTCAAAACCCGCAGGGCGCGACAGAAGGGCATTGGCGCCCGCGAAGGGTGGCGGATCAGTGCCGGAGAGACGCCGTCAAGGGACCGGGCCGCGGGAAAAGTCGGCTATCATTGCGACCATGGACCAAGGGAGAAAAAGCCCGTTCAAGCCTGGTGCCGGAAGAATCCCCCCGCACCGGGCGGGACATCAGGATGCGGTGCGTGACCTGTTCAGGCGGGTGGACGATGTCGGCAACCGGGAGGATGGTGACACGGTTGTCTTGTATGGTCCCCGCGGCACCGGAAAGACCACGTTGTTGGAGGAGGTCAGGGAACGAGCGACCAGCCGGGAAGCCGGCGTTCGCTGGCTGACCCCGGCCAACTGGAAGGGTGGCTTGGCGGAGTTCGTTGTGGGATTGCCTGACGGTGTCGTGGACGAGGCCGAGACGAAGTTGGTCCTCGGGTTCGACATAGGCCTTCTCAAGGCGCGCGTTGAGCGGCGTCTGAGCGTGCCGACCCAGACAGCGGAGGACATACTGCGCGGGCTGGCGACGAGCAAGCCGCTCGTGTTGCTGGTTGACGAGGCGCACCGGCTTCCGCCCGACATTGGGGAGGTCTTCCTGAATGCCGCGCAGCGGTGTGTCACCAGCGGGCTTCCTCTGCTGGTTGTGCTGGCTGGAACGCCGGGGATTCGGGCGAACCTCCGGAGTGCCGGCGCCAGCTTCTGGGAGCGCTCGCACCGGCTGAAGATCGGGCGACTGGAGTCCCGGGATGTCGTTCGGGATGCCTTGGCGACCCCGGCGGCGAGGGGAGGTCTGCCGTTCGCCGATGATGCGTTGGATCTGCTGGTGGCAGAGAGCCAAGCCTACCCCTTTTTCATCCAGTTGCTAGGCGATCGGGCGTGGGAGGCCGCCATTGCGCGCGATCCCAACGCGGACCGCATTCTGCTGAAGGATGCCGAGGCCGGCCTGCTCTCGGCGAATGAATTCCGGAGAGACTTTTACAAGGAACGCAGGGACGAGGCGGAAGCCCGGAAGATCCTGCCCGAGGCCGAGGCGGTCTCGAAGGCGTTCGTCGACCTGAAGGGTGGCAACGTGCTTTCCGATGCACAGCTGAGACACGCGGTCCGCCCGGCGCTGTCGGAGGGC
>CAZZIL010000372.1:0-9396 GCA_964654265.1 uncultured Gammaproteobacteria bacterium
GCCTTCGTCCATCATCTGCGCCCCGGTCAGCTCACACTGGTCATTCTCCATCTCGACCACCGCCTCCGCCAGCTCCCAATCCTTTTCCGACACAATGCGGTCCGTGATCTTCGTCAGGCGCCTGACGAGGCGCGCCTGCGCGACCTGGACCACCTTGCCGAGCTGCTTGTTCGCCGCCGAGACCTTCTCGTCCGTGCCGCGCCATTGCTGCCCGATGCCGTGGTGGACCAGCCTCGGCCCGCGCCGCCCTGTCTCCTGGTCAAACGTCGGGACGATCCCCTCGGGGCGCTCCCACTCGGGATGTGACGCCCGGACCGCTATGTCCAGGTAGGCCAGCTCCACCAGGGCCTCGCGCAACTCCTGCTCGTGCGGCCCTGTCAGACGGTTGTACTTGTCCTTGTTGATCGACTTTACCGCCTGGTCGATGCGCGCCACCAGGTGCGCCCGCACCTGGGCGACCTCCTCCATCGTCAGCAGGAAGTTCCTGTTGGGCGCCCCCTCACGGGTGGTGCCCTCGTTGTCGACCCGCTTCTTCTGCTCCCTCAGCGCGCGGTCGGACGGCTCGCCTCTCTCGAACCCAAGGGCGTTGTAGACGGTGAAGACGTTCACTCCTCTAAAAGAGCCTTTCTTCTTGGTGACCGACACGACCTTCCTGCCCGGCTTCTTCGGATCCGCCACCGGCCGCACGTGCTTCTGCAGGCCCTTGCCCTTTGTCGCCGGACCCTTCTTGCGCTTCATGCGCGCCTGCTGGAGCATCGTGAAGATCTCGCGCGCCGCGGCATCGTGCTGCTCGTCCCCGGGCGACTGGCTGCTGAACGCGTCCCAGGTGTGGTGCGGTATGCCGAACACCACCACCCCCGTCGGCACGTGACGCGCGTGGGTGCGCCTCATGCCGAACTGCCCCTTGTGGTCCTGGTCCTCGATCTTCCAGTCCTCCCTGGTCGTCATGATCCCCTTGTCCCGCAGGGCCTTCTGCTTGTCGTCGGCCGCCTTCTGCCGGGCCTCCTCCGACTTGCGGAACATCTCGTCAAGCTCCTTCGCGGCCGACTCATCGCCCGCCTTGTAGCGCTCCCACAGCGCCTTGTCGACACTGTCAAGCGGACCTGCGTCGGACGACCGCATGATGTCGACAAGGTTCGGATCGTCAACGCTCTCGCCTATGAGCTCCCACTTCGTCTGCGGAGCAGCCGGCGCGGCGGAAGGCTTCTTGGCCCCGCCGAGGAATGCCGGACTGACGGCTCCCACGCCTGCCGTCGGCGGACTGTCCACCACCGGAGGCTTCGGGCGGATGCCGAGTGTGTCCAGAAGGCCGCCGACGTGGGCCTTGCCGCCCTTGATGATCTCTTGAAGCAACTCGGTGTCGCGCCGATACTCGGCCAGCAGGGCCGAGACGTCCTTGCCGCTCTTTGCGGCCGCCTCCGCCATGCCGCCTGCCCCATCCATAAGGGATTGACGTGTTTGCAACAGGTTTCGCAACTCGGACAGGAAGGCCCTATCCAACGGGATAACCTCCTCCACCAAGTCGTGCATGTCCGAGAATCGGTCGTCTGTCTGGCCGTATTTCTGGCGCACCTCTTTCATCTTCTCGACCTGATGCTCTTCCCAAGATTTGGCAACGGCCTTCTGCTGGTGCGCGGGTTGGCCGATCAACTCCTTGATCCGTGCCGCATCCATCATTGCCTTCCGGGTGAGACCGACGCCGTGCAACTTCAGAAGTTCCCGCTCCAAGGCCTCCGCTTTCTCGATCTTGTCGGCGGCAGGGGGCGCACCAGCCGCCGGAGCCTTCCCCGCCTTGCCCTGCGACGGAGCCGGGAAGATCCCCGCCGGGATGTGCGGGTCGCGGACCCCCCGGTGGAACGCCGCCGGAACCAGCCGGTGCCCGCGCTTGGTCGAAAGGTCATCGTAGGCAAGCTTCAGCCCCATGATCGTGTGCGCCGCCCTCACGTCGCGAAGGTAGGTCTCCGCCCGCTCCAGGCCCGGGTCCTCCTTCTGGGCCCTGCCCCAGTCGACGCGAAACTGCGCCCAGGCGAGCCGCGCCGCCGTGTAGTCCCGCACCCAGTCGTGCTGCTCCTGCTGGCTCATCGCTTCCCATCTCTCTTGGGCTTCGATGTCGGAGTCGCCAACCGGCCTTGCGTCAGAAAAGAACCTTTGCCGGGGCGGGACGAGCATCGGGCCGTGCGCCAAGAACTCCTCTATGGCGGTCACTACCTTGCGAAGGCGGTCAAGGTCGTCTTCCAACGCCGTCCGCCGGTGCGTCCCCGTTTGCGCCGCAAAGAAGGCCTCCAGTTCAGAGACCTTCGCCTGGATCATTGCCAGCCACATCTCCAGCTCATGCGTGGTCGTCCTTGTGATCGGGGCATGGCCTACTTCCGGCAGCAGTCCCTCCCGGTAAAGGGCCTGTGTCCAGTTGACAGGCATGTTCTCGGCATTGACCAACACCACCTCCAGCCGCTCGTCCGTGCGGAAGTCCTGGTTCATCAGGTCCGCCCGATACAGCCGGACTTGGCGGAAGACGTCGCTGATGTCCCAGTCGAACTCGTCACGGCCCAGGGACGTCATCACCTTCTTGAACGTCCAGTCCTTGCCGCCCTTGATCCTGTTCCGCATCGCAAGGTGCGTCTGGCGCATCTCTTTCAGCAGGGCCTCACGCTGCTCGCTCTTCTCGGCGGCCTCCACCTCCTTGATCGTGCGCGCCAAGCCGGCCGCCACGTCCTCAAGAATCGCGGCGTCAAACGGGATGGTCGGCCCGGAGACGCCCCACTCGCCAGCGAGGTCGACCACCTGCGCGCGAACCTCCATCGGGCGCAACTCCTCCTTGGCCTTGTCGATCTGCTCCTGCAGATACTCCGGTGTCGTCTCGCCCTCCTTCTGGCCGAGCAACGCCCTGGCGCGACGGTCCAGGCCCGCGACGATCTGCTCGGAACGCAACTTGATCAGCCTCTGCACCTTCGCCCGGATGTCCGCCAGCGACACCGGCGGACGGTTGAACAGGTCGATGAAGGCCTCCCTCTTCGCCGCCTCCTTCGCCTGCTCCTCCTGCTCCCTTGCGGAGATGTCCGACTTCACGCTGTCTGCGATGCTGGTGTCAGTCGACTGCCCGGCCTCCGCACGCTTGTCCTCCAGGCGCTTCGACTCGGCCTCGCGCTGCTCCGCCACCTTCTTCTGCTGCGCCTCGACCGCCGCGCGCTCCGCGTCCGTCAGGCCATCGCGCTTGCGATACTTGTTCGCCAACTCCCGCAGCGCATCCCGCACGACGAACTCCTCGCGCCCGACCGGGCGCCCGCCCTCGCCGGCCGCCTCCACCGCGCGACCCAAGTGCTCGATGTAGGCGACGAACTGCATCATCTGCGGCCGCGACATCCGATACAACGGCAGCCGAGGAGCCGCATCGCCCTCCAAGTCCTGGTCAAGCCGCGACAGCGACATGTTCACCCGCTCGTCGAACTGCGGCCGCCCCACGCGGTTGCCTGCGTCCCGGGCAGTGTCGTGCGCGAACTTCAGCACCGCCCAGTCGGAATCGCGCAAGTCCACCGTCTGGTGACCGTAACTCGCAGAGACGCTACGGTCCGTCACCGTCACCTCCGGCCGCCCGAGCTCCATCTCCTGCTTCAGCGCCGCCTTCAGGTTGATCACCCCAGGCTCCGACGACTCGAACCCGTGCAGGGACACCACGAAGTCCGTCATCTGCTTGTCCGTCAGCGTGAAGCGGTTCCGAGGGTCGTACTCGCCTGACATCGCGAAGGAGAACATCTCCCGCGTCGGGAACCCCTCGTTGATCTCCCGCGTCGGATACGCCCGCTTGTCCGCGCCCGTCTCGCTCGCCCAGTGCTTCAGAGCCTCCCACTGCTCCTGCGTGAACCGCACGATGTGGCGAACCGGCGTCGCGATCTGCGCGTTGCGCGGACTGTCAGGCCCCTCCTGCCTCGGATACGTCTTGATCAGGTCCTCGACCTTGTCGATGACCTCGCCCTCGATTGCCGTAAGGGAACCCGAAAACCTGTCTGCGTAAGCGAGCAGGTCTGGGTGCTTGTCTCTCAGAAACGATCCGGCTCGCATGACCGCATCTGCTAGGCCGTCCGCCTGTTCTCGCGTCAGGCGGTAAACCCTGCCTTCCTTGAACTCGCCCGCCAGAAAATCCGCGTGGAACTGCTTTGTGGGCATGTGGACCGACATGCGCTCTTTGGCCTCGCTCACGAGCCTCTTGAGGCTCTCCCAAGATTCCTCCGTGAAGCTGACCTGCACGTCTCCTCTCAACGGCTCGTCAGGAAGACCCTCTAGGAACTGCTCGTCACTGATCGGCTCGCCTTCGCGAGGCAAGCCTGCCGCCGCACGCGCTTCCGCAAGTTGCTCTTCGAACTTTTTGATGGCGCTTGGGTCGCCCGCCTGGAAGGGGTCCCAGATGCTGTCCGAGACAAACACGATCTCCCCTGTCTTTTTGTTCTCCACGGGGATCACGACGTCAATGACATTCTCGAAGGCTTCGTCCCAAACATTGGTCGGAACCCCATCCTCATCCTCTGGGACCCTAGCCCAGTCGCTTGGCGTTGCCGCCCCGGCCAGGGTTGCCCCTGCTCCCAACACAGGCATCTTCGCGGCCGCCACCGCCGTCCCGGCCGTCTTCAGGAACTGACGCCGCGTCATCTTCGGCCCCACCTGTCGCTCCCCGTCCCCCTTCTTGGCTGCGGGGGCAGGGATCGAACCTGCGATGCCGGGGCCAAAACCCGGTGCCTTGCCACTTGGCGACCCCGCAGCTGGGGCCGCAGGAGACTTCGGCGCCGCCGCCGCAGGACGGTGACGCTCGCCGAACTCCTTCAACTTCTTCTCGCCCGACCGCGCAGACGCCACCAGCGCGCCCGCCAGAGCCTGGCGCCGCGCCCGGACCTCCCGGGACAGACCCTTGTCCGTCCCGGTCTTCTGCCGCATGCTGTCGCCCTGCTCCGCAAGGCGCTTGAAGCGCTCCCGGTAGTTCCGGCCCGACTTCTTCAACTCCGTGCTCGGAACGAACTCCTCAGGCTGCGCCCCGGCGCGCTCCAACTCCGCCTCCAACGCCGCGATACGCTTCTCCAGAGCCGACACCTCGTCACCCAGCGCCGCCTCCTCCTCCACATCCTTCTTCGGAAGGTTCATGTCGTCGTCGCGCGCCGCCATCGACACCGTCCCGTCCGACGGGCCGCCGTCCGCCGTCACCGACGCAGGCCCCGCAAGGCTCGACACCGTCCCGGGACCGCCGCCAGTCGTCCCGGGCGCATCGTCGTCGCCAGGCCACACCACGTCGGTCCCGCCCGCCGCCGCACGGCGAAGGTTCGTCAGCCGCTTCTCCTCAAGCTCCCACTTCTTGCGTTGCAACTGCTCCCGAAGGTCCTGCAACTCCGACTGCATACGCTTCACGTTGGCCTTGTCCGCCGTGATGTCGCCCGCCTCGTCGCCCAACACCCGGTCCAGGTCCGCCATCTGCTTGTCATACTGGTCGAACACGCGCTCCCACAGCATCTGGTCACGCTCGTCGCGCACCCCCTTGCGCTTCTTCTCCCAACCCGGCCGCGCAAGCAACATCCGCTCCTTCAGCTGCCGGGCCAACGCGCGCATGTCGTCGTCAGGCTCCGACGCCGGCAACTCCCCTGGCTCCAGCTCCGACAGCTCCTTCTCCGCCGCCGCCACGCCGGCCTCCGACTGATCCAGCGCCTTGCGCATGCGGCCGAGATCCTCCTTCGTCGTCGCCGTCACGCCGCCCTGCGCCTCCTCCGCCGCCTGGCGCAACACCAGGTCCGCGTAGTTCAGCCGCCGGAACCCCGCCTCGCGCTGGTGTATCCCGCGCTTGCGGTGCGCCTCCGCCGTGCGCTCCATCCGCGCCTTCTTCTCCGCCGCCTCCTTCGCCTTCTTCTCCTCGGCGGCCGCCTTCTCCTTCGCCTTCTTCTCCTCCTCGGCGCGCTTCTTCTCCGCCTCGCGCTCCTTCTCCTTCTTCGCGGCCTCCTCCTCCTTCTTCTTCTTCTCCGCCTCGCTCTTCGTGCGCTCCTCCTCGCCGCGCTCCGCGATCCGCTTCGACACGCGCTCCCGCACCCGCGGATCGATGTCCCCGATCACCACGTCGTTCTCCACGCTCCCGACCTCGGACGCCAGCCGGTCGATCTCGCCACGCGCCATCTGCTCGCGCTCCGCACGCTCGACGCTCCGGCCCGCGTCGCGCGCCGACTTCGCCCCCTCGCTCGGCTTCCCGCCAACGCCGTCGCGCGCGAAGGCCGGCCCCATCACTCGGTCATACTCCGCCCACATCGCATCGAACTTCGCATCGACCTCCGCCTCGCCCGCCTCCAGGTCCCCCAGCTGCTTGCTCCGATCCTTCGACACCGTCTTCGGATCCCCCGCACCCGGCTCGGTGCGGATCCCTTCCGCCGCCTGCTGGCGCGCCAGCTGCGCCGCTCGCTGCGCATCCGAGTACGCCTTGCCGGCGCTCGCCAGGGCCGTGTCCCCGCTCACGGCCGCGACGCCCGCCGCAACGTCCGCGTCCGCCCCGAGATACTCCGACAGCCGGCGCGCGCTGTATAGCGGACGCTCGCCGTTCACCAGAAGGTCCAGCCCCTCCCGCGGGTCGTCCGCATCCACCCGGCGCATCGCCGTCATCAGCGCGCGCGCACGACCCACGATCTCCGGCAGGCCCACGTTCTTGTGCAACCGAACAAGAGCCTGATCCGCATCGTGCGGCGCCGGATCGCCGTCCGACATGATCCCGGGGAACACCGACACCATGTCCCGAGAGATGCGACGGTCGTCAAGCTCGTCCGCCGGACTCACGAAGGCCTGGTCCAGCATCTCGCCCACCGCGCCCGTGTAGTCGTCGATCCCCATGCTCGCCTTCGCCGCGCGCGACACGTGCGGCTGGTTGTTCTTCCGGGCCCAGCCCCTCGCCTCCTTCACCATGCTGCGCGCGTCCGGATCCCCGGACTCCGCAAGCGCCGCCACGTGCGCCGACGCCTGCGACATCTGCTTGCGCAACGCCTCCGGCCCCTGGCGCAAGTGACCGCTGGCCTCGTCCGCCATCTGCATCACCGCCGCCTTGATGTCGTCCGGAGTGAACCGGCTCTCCGGGAAGTACCGCCCGAAGTTGATCCGGACCTCCTCGTCCGTCATCCCCTTCACCTCGCTCACGCGCCCGGACCACTTCCCAAGCGTCGTCAGCATCTCCACCAGCTCCTTCTCCGGCGCGTCCGGCGCCGTGTCCGACGGCGGCTCGCGCATCCCCCTGAACCCGGGCACCCGGTGCGCGAACTGCTGCAGCCGAGTCGGCCGCCCGATGTAGGACGTCAGCCCCTGCTCCAGGGGGGTCCGACCCACCACCGGGCTCGTCCGATCCATCAGCATCGACGTCCCCGCCCCCGCAGCGAACCCCAAGGCCGCCGTGTCAAGCACAGAGTAGTCGTAGTCGTCGCCCAGGTTGCGCCACAGCGCGTCCGCCTGGAACGACTCCTCCACCGCCTCCGTCCCGCCCTCAAGCAACGCCCGGTTGCGGCCGAAGGCCCGGCCCCCAAGCGACCAGCCGGTGATCCCGCTCACCACCCCCGCCTCAAACGCCGCGCTCGTCATCGCCCAGTCGATCTCGCGCTCCGAATACCCACGCCGCTGCATCTCCCGCCGGACCTCGTCCGCCACCAGAGACGAGTTCAGGCCCACGTTGGCTATCGCACCGCCGATCTTCCCGGCGTTCTTCCCGACAAACGGCACAGCCTTCCCGACCGCCTTACCGACCGCCGCGCCCGTCACCGCAAGCGCGCGAAAACCCGCCAGGAACGGCAAACTCCCGGTGATCACGTTCCCCAGGCTCTGCGGACTGAACATCCCGCGCTCCTCGCGCGCCAGGCGCTCGCCCATCGGCAACTCGTCCTGCGCCGACTTCGCCTGCTCGTCGAAGATGTCCCCCGCCGCGCGAAGCGTCTCCGAACCCGTCATGTGACCGAGCACCCCGGAGACGGACCCCATCATCCTCGATCCCGTCGACCGGATGTCCACCATCGGATCGCCACGACGACCCGACTCGTACACCATGAACCCGTCGCCGCTGCGACGCCCGCGGCCCGCGACGCCGCCCGTCGCCGTGACGACGTTCGCCTCCTCCCCCTCAAGCAACTCCGCGTAGCCCGAAAGACGACGCCCGTCGTCAGTCAGCAGAAAGCCTTCCCACGGGCCGCTCACGTCACCCGTGATCGAGAACTGCCCAGGGCCGTGCTCAGACAGGCGGATCGGCCCGCCGACCTCCCTTGACCTTCGCCTGAAACGGTCCCGCAGGTGCGGGGCCAACTCGAAATCCAGCGCCATCCGTGAACAGGCCACGCCAGGACACGACTATCCCACGGCTGACACCGTACCCCCCGGCCGCGCCCCTTGAGGCCGGCGTGGCCCGGCCCAGTGTTGTGGAAGGCGAACGAAGTCTAGAAAAAAAGCCCGCGACAGCGCCGTCAGTCGCCCCACCACCAGCGAAGGAATATCACGTAGGCCACCGCCAGGCCGACCACCACGCCAAGCGCGACACCGCCAACCACCCACCAGCCCATCACAGCGACTGCTCCGGGAGGAGACGGTGACGCCCGTCCATGGCGAACTCCCGCGCGATCTCCGCCACCCCCTCGGTCAACGCCTGCGTCAGCGGCATGTCCGAGTCCAGCGTCACCGCCGCCGACACACGCCCGGCGTGCCAGGCGAGGGACCGCCCGCGAGGGTCCGACACGTAGTCGTCCAGCGCACTGTCCGCCATCGTGCTCAGCATGCGCCACTGCACCCGACGACTCGGCTTGAGCATGAAGGATAGCAGTATCGGCATGTCTTCCCATGGGAATGGCGCGACTGGCGGTGGCGTGAGAGACCGGCCCATCACTCCCCACGCCGCACCGGTGGATCAAACGTCGCCGACGCAAACGGCCCGTGACGACGCAGACGCTTCAGGAACGCCTGCTTGCTGATCCCCAAACGATCCGCCCAGAAGCGCACGCTACCCGTCACACCCAAGTGACAATACTCCGCCGTCGATACACGAGGCTTCTGACGATCCGGGTTCGGACGAGCCCAGAACCCGTCACGCTCCACGCCCTCCGTCTTCAGCCGAACCAGCAAACCACGCGGAGTCAACCCCAACTCGTCCGCCAACTCCCGCGTCCGCCACTCCTTCCCGCCCTCGTCGGTGAACACCAACTCCTTCCGACCACCAAACGTCGGGCGCTCCTCTACCTTCCTCATCACGACACCTCCTTCACGGCACCTTCACCTTCCCCATCACTCCTCCCCGCGCGCCATCCGCACGCAGTAGTCGTAGCGCACCAGCGTGCCACCCGCCGAGCACAGGCGCTCGTAGGCAAGCTCCACCGTCGGATACACGTCCAGCCCGACCCACGTCTTGATCGCGCACACGCC
>CAZZIL010000373.1:0-3405 GCA_964654265.1 uncultured Gammaproteobacteria bacterium
CGATGGCCCTGTGGTAGCGTCCCCGCCAAGGAGACGGAGGCGATCCTCCACACCCTCGGGAAGAAGACAACGGCCAAGACGATCCCGACCCGGTGCCACCCGGCGGGCGACACCGGCCGCCTGGGCGACCTGTGCCTAGAATCGGGCAGAGGGGGGCGTCCCGCCCTTCTGACGGGTGGTGTCGGTCGTTGCCAAAGACACTGAGAACATCCCTCCCCATCAGCGTGGAAACCCGGCGATGCCTGTTTGTCCCGACCCAAGCGTGTTGGCCGAGTCTGGACGGCACACGGGTAGTGCGCACCAACCATCGTCGTCCCTCCAGCGCTCATGTTGCGTCCCCCTGTTCGTCCGGAGAACTGTCAGGCGGTGCGCCGGGTCGGCTCTGACGGTCGGTCACCCTTTGGTCGTCCTCCGGGTGCTCCGTCGTGGGAGCGGGAACCGAGAACAA
Source organism: uncultured Gammaproteobacteria bacterium (assembly GCA_964654265.1). Taxonomy (GTDB): domain Bacteria; phylum Pseudomonadota; class Gammaproteobacteria; order Tethybacterales; family CBDBMS01; genus CBDBMS01. The sequence continues at coordinate 449 of CAZZIL010000373.1, forward strand.
CGGGGCGCCGGGAACGCGCTGGTATCGAGGGTCCGGCATGGCCGTTCGCTGTTGATCGCCTTCCGGGTGCTCTGCCGTGGGAACGGGAACCGAGAACAACGGGGTCTCCGGCAGGCGCTGGAATTGTCGGCCCGGCATGGTCGCCGGCTGCTGTTCGCCCTTCGGGTGCTCCGTCGTGGAAACGGGATCCGAGAACAGAGGGGCACCCGGAACGCGCCGGGATTGTCGGTCTGGCATGACCGCCCCCTGATGGTCGGCCGTCGGGTGTTCTGCCGTGGGAGCGGGACCTGAGAACAACGGTGCGCCGGGCACGCGCTGGCATCGCGGGTCCAGCATGGCCGTCCGCTGCTGATCGCCTTCCGGGTGCTCTGCCTTGGGAACGGGATCCGAGAACAGCGGGGTCTCCGGCGTGCGCTGGAATTGTCGGCCCGGCATGGTCGCCGGCTGCTGTTCGCCCTTCAGGTGCTCCGTTGTGGAAACGGGATCCGAGAACAGAGGAGCACCCGGAACGCGCCGGGATTGTCGCCCCGGCGTGGTTGCGCGATGATTGACCTCATGGAGCGAATCGTGGTCCCCCACCCCGACCCCGACGTGTCGTCGCAACAGTCTCCCGATGTAACTCGTGGGATCGATGTGGCCGTCCCTGGGGCTACCAGGCACCTGTGGGGCCTCGCGAAAGCACTTGCCGGTCGGCTGGTTGACCCAGACGCCGACAAGGATCCGGCCGTGGGGCTGGCCCACCCAGCTGGTCGTTACGGTTATGGCGTCGATCGGGGTCTCGATGGCCTGCTTTGTTTTTTGACCAGCAGGCGCCCTAGACTCTGGCACGCCAACGTCCGCGGGCCGTGCCGTTTCACCTCGGGCCGCCCTGAACGTATCGCCGTCAATGACTTTCGTCACATTTTCCCTCATTTTTTTGCTCCTTCTGAGGACATGATGCCGCGAGTGTATACGAGATCCAAACCGATGTCAAGAGTTACGGCGAGTTTTTTGTGGTGTCGCATGGCAGGCGGTCGTTGTGTCCGCCCAATGGCACGCCGGGTGACGAATGGTGGGGGTGGACATCCAGCGACTAAGATGTCCGATACCCGGGCAGCCGGGGTCCGATGTTGTGGCGTCCCGCGGCGACGGTACGGGCAGTGCGCGCCGACCGGACGGGGATCCATGCATGGGTGAGTGTCCGCGAGGACGACTCGCGGGGAGGTGCACCTGATCGGTCCCGGGACGGTGTCCGTGTCGGCCCGGATTTTCTGCGGGAAGAGTTCCCTCCCGGCGAGCCGGGCGACCCCGTGTGATCGGTCCGGCCGGCTCTGTCGCGCCGACCCGCGATGCGGTGGCACTCTTGGTCGTCCTCGTAGGAGGGCGAGACCGTTGTGTTCCCGGCCATCGTTTTGGGGAATCGCCGCGGGTCTCCTCGTGTTCAGGGTGTTTTCCTCTGTCCGTCCGGGAAACTGTCAGACGGTGCGCCGGGTTGGCCGAGACGATCGGTCACCCCTTGGTCGCCCCTCGGGTGCTTCATCGTGGGAGCGGGGAATCGAGAGCATCGGGACCGCCGGGCAGCGGCTGGAACTGTCGGTCCGGTATGGTCTGCGGGTGCCGATTGCCTTCCGGTTGCTCCACCTCGGAAACGGGATCCGGGAGCGGGGGGATGCCCGGAATGCGCCAGCACTGTCGGTCCGGCATGATCGTCCACCGTTGATCGCCTTGGGGGTTCCTTGCCGGGGGAGCGGGAGTCGATCGCGACCAGGTGCCTGGTAGGCGCTGGAACTGTCGGCTCGCCCCGGTCGCACGCTCACTGTCCGTTGCCTGAGTGCTCCGTTGTGGGAGTGGGTCAGGCGGACTGACGGATTGGCTCAGACGGTCGATCATTTCAGGTCGCCCGCAGGGTGTCCCGGCGTGGAGGCGGGAGCCGAGAACAACGGTGCGCCGTACACGCGCCGGGATCGCGGGTCCGGTCGGGTCGTCCGCTGTCGCTCGCCCTCAGGGTGCTCCATCGCGGAAGCGGGTCCCGAGAACAGCGGGGCGCCGGGCACGGGCTGGGTTTGTCGGCCCGGCACGGCCGGACACTCGCCGCTCGTCTTCGGGGTGTCCTGCGGGGACGGGTCGGACGGGCGGCTGGTGGCTCCTTGGTCGCCCACCGGGTGTTCCGTCGCGGAAGCGGAAGTCGTGAACAGCGGGGCACCGGGCACGGGCTGGGCCTGTCGGTCCGGCGCGACCGGACACTCACTGCTCGCCTTCCGGGTGTTTCGTTGCGGGGATGGGTCAGGCGGAGCATCGGGTTGGTCCGGGCGGCCCGCAGCTCTTTGGCCGTCCTCCGGGTGTTCCGTCTTGGGAGCGGGTTCCGAGAGGCTCTGTACTATTAATCTGTGGTAGAATCGCATAACCGATTGAGTTCAGAGAGGAAGTGATGAAAAAAACCGATTACCTGCGGTGGGTGGCCCAGGTGGATGAACTGACGGAGGCGCAACGCCGTGATGTCAGGTCAGCTCTTGATCGCCGGTCAGAGGCGAAAGCCTCGGTTGCGGCGGTTGACCAAGGTGTTGGTGAGGAGCGACGGTGCCCCCGGTGCGATGCACCGGGGGCCGGTGCCCACGGGAAGACCGGGGGGTTGCGTCGCTACCGTTGCAAGGCCTGCGGGCGCACCTTCACCGCGGTGACCGGCACTTCCCTGTCCGGGTTGCACCACAAGGAGCTCTGGCTGGCCTTCGGTCGTTCGCTGGTGGCGGGCGAGACGGTGCGGGTTGCCGCCAAGCGATGCGGCATCAACCCGGCAACGGCACTTCACTGGCGCCACCGGTTCTTGGAGGCCCTTCAAGAGCGAGCCGGAGAAGCTCAGGGGGATCGTCGAGGCGGACGAGACCTTCCTGCTGGAAAACCGCAAGGGTTCAAGGGATCTGGGGCGTCCGCCTCGGCGACGGGGTGGGCGGGCCTCCAAGCCGGGTCGGTCCCGGGAGCAG
>CAZZIL010000374.1:0-2681 GCA_964654265.1 uncultured Gammaproteobacteria bacterium
ACGCGGGCATGTGTCCGCGGGAGGCCTCGGTGTCTTGGAGTTCGCAAGGCAAGGCGACTTTTTGGCGGTCAAGGGCCCGTCGTTTGGGTTTGACCTCGCGGTGTCCCGGCTCTCGCATCCGGAGTTCACCCGGTGGCTCGGGAAGACAGTCCGCGTCATGAATTTCCCGGTCTGGGAGGACCCCGATCGGGTCCGGGGCCTCAGCAAAGGGGAATTTTCCCGGCCCCGCAACCATCTTGCGAGGCTGTCGGAAGCGCTGAACGCAACCATGCCTGACGTGAGGGCCGTCTCGCCGGCGCTCCCGCTGCCCCAAGACTCCTACGAGCGTCATCCGTTGTTCCCCGACCGTTACGCCGCAGGGAAGGAGGTGGAGGCGATGATGCGGTTTGTCCGGGCGGCGGGGAAAGACCTCACGTTGTTCACCGACATTCGCGTGAGGGAGCAGGGCCCCAAGTATGTGCCGGAGGTGAAAATGGACGGTTGTTGGCGCAACATCTCCGATGTCGGGCTCGGGGTGCACAGCATTGTCCGGGTCTTGGCCAGGATGGCGGAATCTCCGGCAGGAACGATGCTGGTGCAGCAACCCGATGCGCACGTGCACCCGCAGGCGGCGGCGGCCTTCGGCCAGCTGCTCGCGGAGTCGAACGGACGGTTCGTTGTTGAGACCCATACCGACTTCATCCTTGACCGCCTGCGGGTCTGTGTCAGGAAGGAGGTGATTTCCCCGGAGGATCTCGGGATCCTCTGGCTTGAGAAGCGAGCCGGCCGCACCCGCATCCACAGAGTCGCGGTGGATGATCGCGGAAGGTTGGCGGATCCCCCGCGCGGCTATCGGAGATTCTTCGGCGAGGAGACCCTTAGGGTCCTGGGTTTTGACGAAGATGAGGAGGATGAGTGACATGTGCATGCGGGTGATCGTCGACAGCAACTCGTTGCACTTCCTGACCGAGGGCAGGAAGGAGGACAAGCGCTTGGTCAAGTGGATCACCGACGGGCACGGGATACTGTGCCACCCGAGACGCGGGAAATTCCGGGATGAGATGGGCAGGAACCTCGGGTTCGACCAGTTGGTCAGGAGGTTGGAGAGTCTGGGGAACATCCGGGTTCCGTCAGCCGGGGAGATCGCAAGGGCAAGGCAAGCCTTGGCCGAGGTTCGAGGGTTCGGGGGACTTCAGTCCGACGACGAGCATGTGCTGGAGACTGTCATCGCGGCAGGGGCGCAGGTGATCGTCAGCGAGGACGCCAAGTTCCGCAAGGATGTCGAGACCATATCGAGGGAGACCGATGTGTCGCCGCTCTTTTATCCCACGGAGGAGAGGGGCGATCCCAGACAAAAGAGGCGACGGGTGGGCATCACCCTGAAGACGCTGAGGAAAAACCAGCTGAGGTTCCTGGAGTCCCACAAGTGCAGGATGCGCTGACGGCGCATCCCGAGGTGGGCTGGTGCGCCACCGTTCGCGCCGGATGTTCCCGGGCGCCCGTTGGCGGGCGGCGCCGGGCGACACGACAATCTCCTGCGCTGGCGGGGTTGGTTGGTCTTCCCCCGGGCCTGGTGGGCGGAGGACCCACGGCCGACGGGATCCTCCTCGCCGCCGAGGAGGCGAGTCGTCAGGCGGGTGATCGTGAGCCCAAGCGCGTCGCCGACCGTGGAGCGCGCGACAGGCGACACCCCAAGTGATCGGGGGGCGTGCCATGCGGGAATTCCCCCGGCACGCCGTTGGGTCGCGGTGACCGGGGGAGGCGGAGAGAACCAGAGGGCGGCACCGGTGGGTTCGGCGGTTACCCCGGGCCCCGGTTCTTCCCGGTGTGGTCACCGCGGTGGGCGGGTTCGGCAGGTCGTTGGTCGTCCCTGTCGGCGGCACGATGTCCGGTGACGGTCTTGAGAAACGCGCGTGCCGACCGCCACCGGGTGGAAAGCCCGGCGGCAAGGCCCGGGCTCCTCGGGGCGGGACTTGGTCCGGGTGCCCGGGAAATGCGTCGCCGGTCGCGGCACGCCGTTCCTGTTGGGGTGTCGGGGATCCGTGGCGAGCGGCGTGCCGCGTGCCGCGCCCGGTTGCGATCGTCCGGGTGATCGAGGGGTTGGTCGCGGGACCGTTGCCCGGCTCCGTTGTCTCCGTGCACCCGGAGGCTTGCCGACAAGGAGGAGCCGTCTCTCCGGCGAGCCGACCCCGGCCGAGGGGGCCAGGGAAGGCCCGCGGAGGCGCCGGCCGGGACAAGTCGCCCCGGCACCCTGCGCGCGGTCCGTCGTCTCCTCCTCCGTCCTCCCGCTCGCGGGGGGCGCGGCGCGCGCGGTCTGTTCTCGGGGGGCGTGCCCGTCTCGACGTCGGGCGCGACTGGCGGTGCGTTCCTGGCGGGGCACCGGACCGGGGGACTCCCGGACGGTGCACTCCCCGGACGGTTGCGTCTGCCGTCGTGGTTGGCGGCGGGACTCATGGGCGTGCGTGTTGCCGCCTGTCTTGTCGCGCCGGGTCCGGGCAGCGCTGCCGTGGTCGGGGCACGGTCCTTGAGTGGGCGCCGGTGTTGCGCTCGCGCAATCCCGGAAGACAGGCGGAAGGTGTTCCCGGCGTGGCCGGTCACGTGGGCCTCGCTGACATTGGCGCGGGTGGCTTGGTGGTCGCGACATCGCCGGCGAGGCCGGGCTTGGGGCGCCGGGTCCTCGCCGGGACAGCGGGGGGCGGGAC
>CAZZIL010000375.1:0-3616 GCA_964654265.1 uncultured Gammaproteobacteria bacterium
CCTTTCAGGCGGGCTCGGCGTGGCGCCATTGCCCCGTCCGCGGCGGCGGACACTCCTGGCAACCTGCCCCACACCGGTCCTGGCCCGACCCGTGCCGTGTCGGCGCAGACCCTCACCGTCAAAGCCGAGGGCAAGGCCCACCCGCCCCGGACGAACTTCTCCCGGTGGAGGCTCCGTCCGCGGAAGCCTGCCGGTCCGGACTGGCCCGGAGAGGGGCGTTCGCGCGGAAGATCCCCGACCCGTCCCGGGCAAGGGCGACCGGCACACGAGAGTCATCGCCGGCGCCAAGGACGACAGCCGGGCGCCAGTGGACGCCTTCCGGGAAGATCAGGAGTCACTGGCGCGAGACACACCGCGAAGCTCGCCCGCAAGACGAGGGAGATCGGCATCCGGCCGGACTCGCTTGCCTCGATCACCCGGTCGGCCAGGCCGCCCGGCACAGCCGGGGCGACATCGCGAGGCGGTCGACTCTGCGCACGCGACAAGGGCGGGGTCGTCCACCTCGGCTCCGCGCACACGCCGCCCGACGAGTTGCGCGCGTCGTCATCGGCCTGCCCGGCCGAACATCGCCCACACCCAACGCCGACCTGTTCCGCGAACTCTGGGAGGGCAAGCGGCACCAAGACACCGCGCACACTGACCCGGCGCGCGGCGTCAACGCCCACCGCCAGGCCGAGCCGATGCCCAAACCGTGCGCCGATGGCGCGGCGCCGTTGGCGAGATGGGGGGTGATGTGTCGGCGGGGCGGGCGCCGCGGTCATCGGGTGCGGCGTCGGCGACCCTCACCCGAACAGGAAGGCAACGCGGCTCCTCGCGCCGGCGCAACGGTGTCGGTGACAGGCGACCCCGGCAAGATCCACCACACCGGCGGGGACAGCCCCGCCGCCACGCAGGCTATCCGTCCCGACCCGTGCGCAAGAAACCGGGGAAGGCGCCAGCGCGATACCCGGACCCAGTCACGTATTCGGGGACGGCGGTACCGGCACGCCCACCTTGTCGACGATATACCGGCACAGCGACGGGATTCCCGGCTCCCAGAGGTCCGGTTCGGAAGGCTCCCACACCAGCCCGAGGTGCACCAGCCTTACCCAAGACTCGCCCGGGTCCCGGTCGTTGGCGACCGCGGCACTCTGCACCGCTTCCACCAGTTCCGCCGTGGTCAACAGGGCATCCCGTCCCTTGGCAACGACCATCCTTGACACGGCCTCCGCCTCGGCCAAGACGCTCCGCTCACCCGCCTCGCGACGGCGGTCGCTATAGAACGTCTGCAGATCCCTCTTCATGGCGGCGGTCCCCTTGTGCACATCCTTCAGGGTGATCCGCCGGGTCCCGCCCCGGGCGTGGGCCGCGTTCCAAGACTCGAAGCCGAGCTTCTGCACGAAGAAGGGATACCGAAGGCTCTCCTCCGCCAGCTTCTCCAGTGCGTCCGCGTCAATGGGCATCCCGGAGTCTTTCGCCGGTTTCGCCAAGGCTTCCCGGACCGCCTCGTCGGTCTCCAGGCGGCCGATCCGAAACCTTGTGCAACGTTCCCAGAAGCTGGCGTGCGTCTGCTTGAGGTGGGCCGGGAGACCCGGTGTGCCGGCGAGGACCACAAACAGCGGGAGCCGCTCGTTGACGCAGTCCTGGGCAACCTCCAACAGGACCTTCCCGAGTCCGACCGGCATCTCGTGCGCCTCGTCGACCATCAGCAACAGCTGCTCGTCGATGCACCTGCGCAACGCGATCCCGGCGGCTGGCTCATCAGGGTCGTCAAGCTTCACCCCCGCGCCGAAACCGCCGATGTTAGCCTTCGCCTCCTTGACCTTCGGCAGGGCCTTCGCCATCTCGGCCGCCAGCAGCCTCGGCAGTGTGACCGAGCCGCCGACCATCTCGCTCGGCTTGAGCGCAATGACGCGCACGTCCGCGGCTTTCGCCTTCTCGCGAAGCTCGCCGAGCAGGGCTGTCTTCCCGTTGCCGCGCGGGCCGTAGAGGACGACCATGTCCCCGCCGCCCTTGCGGAGGATTGCTTTCAACCCTGTTGCCAAGTACGTGGCGGCCTCATCGTGCCCGACCCTCTCCGGCGGAAACCACCCCGCGCCGGGCTGGAACGGGTTTTTCTTCAATCTGGCCATGCCCGAATGATACACCAGCCAGCCGGTCCGTCGGCACAACCCGGCGCGCTTGGCGGGAGATGCGCCGATCGGGAGGCGTCGACGGGCCGGCGGTGTTCCGTGGGACCGCTGTCTCTCTCGCCGAGCCGGCTGCGCAAGGTCGATGGTGTCGGTCGCCTGCGTGCCGTTCAGGAGCGTGAGCGGGGGGCAGTGGTTCACCACACCGGGTCGAAGAGAAGGGGATTGCCGCCGCGATGGCGCCCACCGGTTGGCTCGTCGTTGACGGGGTGCGCCAGGTGTTCTCCGGCTGATCGACCCGACCGGGGGGACACGCCGATCGTTCCGACGTGCCCCTGACGGGCACCCTGTCGAGACTGGCGCACCTGTGGTTCGGTCACCGATCGGGTGCGAGACGCAGATCACCCACATTGAGAAGGTGTTCCTTCCCGTCAGCGCGCGCACGCAGACAGTCGCCCGCGTCGTCCTCGGGCGGTCCGACGCGATCCGGCGCCAGATTGACCTGGCCGTGTCCGGTTGTGAAAGACTCCGGAAGGCACCCGGCGCACCACTCCGGGCAAGGCCCGCCTGGGCGAGCTTCCCCCGGTGAAGGTCCCGCTCGCGGAAGCCTGCCGGTCCGGGCTGGTCCGGAGAAGGGAGCTCACGCGGAAGATCCCCGACCCGTCCGGGCAAGGGCGACCGGCACACGAGAGTCATCGCCGGTGCCGAGGATGACAGCCGGGCGCCAGTGGACGCCTTCCGGGAAGATCAGGAGTCACTGGCACGAGACGCACCGCGAAGCTCGCCCGCAAGACGGGGGAGGTCGACATCCGGCCGGACTCGCTTGCCTCGATCACCCGGTCGGCCAGACCGTCCGGCACAGCCGGGGCGACATCGCGAGGCGATCGCCTTCGCGCACGCGACAAGGCGGGGTCGCTCCCCGAGGCTCCGCGCGCGCCGCTCGACGAGTCGCTCGCGCGCGCCGTCGTCAACCACGCCCGCGAGCAGGTCGGTGGCCTCGTCCCCGACCTGCCCCGCACGTTCTTCCAGAGGTCGCGAGCAGCGACGGGACGACCGCGCACGGGCACATCCCCAAGGTCCACGGCGCGCAACGACACGCCGTGAACATCGGCGCCGGGCTCGATCGACCTTGATGCGACCCTCGGGCCGACCGGGCGTCTCCGCTTGCGCCTGCCCCACGCGACATCGCCCAACAACCCGACCGGGAACATCCTCGCCGCCGACGGGTTGGGGGGATTGCCGACGCGACAGGACCCGCCGGGTGGCTCGTCGTCGGCGGGGCGCGCCAAGCGGTTCCCGGCTTCCCGCCTCCTCCGTGGAGACACGCCGGGCGCCCCAGTGTGCCCGTGACGCGGACGTTGTCGAAGCCGGGGCTCGCCGGCACACGGCTCGGTCACCCGGTCGGGCGCAAGGGACAGACCATCCGCCTCGGGAAGGCCCGCCTCCCGCACAGCGTTGACGCGCGCACGTGGGCGGTCTCCCGCGTTGTCCTCGGGGCGACACGGTCC
>CAZZIL010000376.1:0-7725 GCA_964654265.1 uncultured Gammaproteobacteria bacterium
AAGCGCGTCTCCTTGTCGCCGGTCATCAGCGCGCGCTTGAGCACGCGGATCCCGCGCGACTTGCACAGGATCTCGAAGTCGAGGATCGTGCAGAAGCGGATGTTCGGGGTGTCGTGCCACTGGTACGGCAGGAACTTCGACACAGGCATGCGGCCGAACAGCAGCTGCTTGCGCAGGGGCCAGTGGCCGAAGTTCGGGAAGCTCACGATCACCTTGCTGCCGACCCGCATCATCTCGTCGAGCAGCCCGACCGGGTCCTTCACCCCCTGGAGGGTCTGCGACAGGATCACGTAGTCGAACTGGTTGTCGGAGAACATCCCGAGCCCGTGGTCGATGTCGAACTGCTCGACCCAGACCCCGTTCGACAGGCACTCGACCACGTGCTCGTCGTCGATGTCGATGCCGTAGCCGCGGGCGCGCCGCGCCTTCTCGAGGTGCATCAGCAGCCCGCCGTTGCTGCACCCGAGGTCGAGCACGCTCGACTCGGGTTCGACCCACTGGGCGATGCGCTCGAAGTCGGTGCGGACGGCGCCCTTCACTTGCGCCTCGCCGACCAGGCGCGGTCGAGGAAGGTCCGCACCGCGCGGTGGTACTGCGGATCCCGCAACAGGAACGAGTCGTGGCCGTGGGGCGTCTGCACCTCGGCGTAGCTCACGCAGACCCGGTTCGCCAAGAGCGCCTTGAGCAGCTCGCGCGCCATCGTCGGCGAGAACCGCCAGTCGCTCTTGAACGACAGCAACAGGACCCGGCTCTTCACGCCGGCCAACGCCTTCTCCAGGTCGCCGCCGTGCTCCTCCGACAGGTCGAAGTAGTCGAGCGCCCGGGTCATCAGCAGGTACGTGTTCGGGTCGAACTTGCGCGCGAACCGGTCCCCTTGGCGGCGAAGGTACGACTCGACCTGGTACTCGACCCCGTAGCCCGATGTCGCGGACGCCCCGGAGTGGCGCTGGCGCCCGAACTTCTGCGCCATCAGGTCGTCGGAGATGTAGGTCACGTGCGCGAGCATGCGCGCGACCGCCAGCCCGTTGAGCAGCTCGCCCGACTTGTAGTTCCCGCCGGCCTGGTAGACCGGGTCCCGCATGATCGAGTTGCGCGCGATGTCGTTGAACGCGATGTTCTGCGCCGTCAGCCGCCAGGTCACCGCGACCGCGACCACGTTGTCGACGCGCCCCGGGTGGAGCTGGGCCCACTGCAGCCCCTGCATCCCGCCCAGGCTGCCGCCGACGACGGCGAACCAGCGCCCGATCCGCAGGCGGTCGGCGAGCAGCCGCTGGGACTCCACCCAGTCGCGCACCGTGACGATCGGGAACTCCCGGCCGTACGGCTCCCCGGTGGCAGGGTTGACCGACCCCGGACCGGTCGTCCCGTGGCACCCGCCCAGGTTGTTCGGCGACACCACGAAGTACCGGTCGGTGTCGATCGGCTTGCCCGGGCCGATCATGTTGTCCCACCAGCCGACGTCCTCGGGGTTGTCCTTGCGGAACCCGGCGGCGTGGTGCCCGCCCGACAGCGCGTGGCACACCAGCACCGCGTTGCTCATGTCCTCGTTCGGCTCGCCGTAGGTCTCGTACGCCATCCGCCAGCGGCCGAGCTCCGCCCCCGAGCGCAGGCGCAACGGCTCGTCGAACTCCGCCGACTGCTCCTCGACAGCGCCGACGCTGCCCCCGTTGCCGTTCGCCACGCTCAGGCGGCCTGCGTCGACCGGGAAATCGCCAGGAGAATCCCCAGTCCCATGAAGACGCTGACGAGCGCGGTCCCCCCGTAGCTCATGATCGGCATCGGCACCCCGACCACCGGCAGCAGCCCGCTCACCATCCCCAGGTTCACGAACATGTAGAAGAAGTAGATCACCGCGATCCCGGACGCCGCCAGCCACTCGAACTTGGTGCGCGACTTCCACCCGATCGCCAGCCCGCGCAGCACCAGCGCCAGGTTCAGCGCCAGCAGCGCCACGCAGCCGACAAACCCGAACTCCTCGGCGTACACCGCGAAGATGAAGTCGGTGTGCCGCTCCGGGAGGAACCCGAGCTGGGCCTGGGTGCCCATCTCCCAACCCTTCCCCCACATGCCGCCGGAGCCGACGGCGATCGCGGACTGGATGGTGTGGTACCCGGAGCCGAGCGGGTCCTGGTACGGGTCGAACAGAGTCAGGATCCGGTCCTTCTGGTAGTCCTTGAGCACCGACTGCCAGACCACCGGCGTCATCACGGCGGCGGCGGCGGCGCCGAGCCCGATGATCCACCAGCTGATGCCGGCGAGGAACACCACCGTGAGCCCGGCGGCGAGGATGAGCAGCGCCGTCCCGAGGTCCGGCTGCTCCAGCACCAGCATGAACGGCACGATCAGCAACGCGACCGCGACGACGTGCTGCCACAGGCGCGTGCGGTCCGTCAGGCTGTAGAACCACGCCAGCATCAGCGGCGCCGCCAGCTTCATGAACTCGGACGGCTGCACGCGCACGCCGATGTCGAGCCAGCGCCGCGCGTTGTTGGCGTCGGTGCCGAAGAAGTGCGTGGCGACCAGGAGCGCGAGCACCGCCCCGTAGAACAGCGGCGCCCCCCACCGGAGCACCGGCACCGGGACGAACGCCAGCCCGACCATCAGCGCGAACGCCGGCAGGAAGAACCACATCTGCCGGGTGAAGTGCGCCGACCCGCCGGTCGCGCTGAACAGCGCGACGGCCCCGACCGCCGCCACCGCCGCCGCCGCCAGCAGCAGCCACGGGTCGAGCGACAGGTTGCGCGCCGGCGACGCCATCGGTCAGTCCCCGCCGGCGGCGGCGACCGCGACAAACCCGGCGGGCCGGCGGTCCCACTCGGGGACGCCGATCCCCTCGCTCCCGAGCAGGTGGCGGTCGAGCACCGAGCGGGCGATCGGCCCGGCGGTTCGCCCGCCGCTGCCGCCGTGCTCGACGATCACGGCGATCGCCACCCGTGGCAGGTCCGCCGGGGCGTAGCCGACAAACCACGCGTGGTCGCGCAGGCGCTTCGGGAGGTCCTCGTTCTTCACCCGGTTCCCGCTCTCGTCGTACTGCAGCCTCGACACCTGCGCGGTCCCGGTCTTCCCGGCGATCGGGTAGGTCGCGTCGCGCCCGATCCGCGCGGCGGTCCCGCCGGGCTGCGTCACCGCGGCGAGCGCGTCGCGGACGATCTCGAGGTGGTCCGGGTCGAACCCGGCGCGCTCCGGGCCGCGGTGCGCGGAGCCGACCGACGCGAGCCGCGCGGCGTCCGGGGGGTCCTCCGCGCCGAGCAGCAGGTGCGGCCGGATCATCCGGCCGCCGTTGGCGATCACCGCCATCGCGCGCGCCATCTGCAGCGGGGTCGCGTGGAGGTATCCCTGCCCCACCCCGACCGGGACGGTGTCGCCCGGGTACCACGGCTCGCCGTGGACCTCCTGCTTCCACGCCGGGGTCGGGAGGATCCCCGGCTTCTCGCCCGGGATGTCGATCCCGGTGGCCTGGCCGAAGCCGAACACCTCCAGTCCCTCGGCCAAGGCCTCGATCCCGACCTCGTGCGCCAGGCTGTAGTAGAAGCTGTTCACCGAGCGCACGATCGACTTGCGGAAGTCGACGTCGCCGTGCCCGCCGGCCTTCCAGTCGTGAAAGCGGATCGATGGCGTGAGGTCGTAGTGCCCGATGCTGCGGTAGACGTGGCCGGGCTCCCGCCACCCGCGCCCAAGCGCCGCGAGCGCGAGGAACGGCTTGATGGTCGACCCGGGCGCGTACTGGCCGTAGATCGCGCGGTGCACCAGCGGCCGCTGCTCCATCTCGTTGAGGCGCCTCCAGTTGTCCTGGTCGATGCCGTGGACGAACAGGTTGACATCGAAGCGGGGGCTGGACGCGAGCGCGAGCACCTCCCCGGTCCAGACGTCGAGCACGACGACGGCGCCGGCCTCCTCGCCGAGCAGCCCCTCGGCGTGGCGCTGCAGCCCGAGGTCCAGCGTCAGGTAGACGTCGCGCCCGCGCCGCGGCAGCACCCGGTCGACGCTGCGCAGGATGCGCCCGTGCGCGTCGATCTCCGCCTCGCGCACGCCGTAGAGCCCGTGGAGCAGCGCGGCCTGGCGCTTCTCCACCCCGGTCTTGCCGATGAAGTCGGTGCCGCGGTAGTCCTTCTCCTTGCCGCGCGCGCGCAGCGACTCCAGGTCCTTCTCGCTGATGCGCCCCACGTGGCCGATCACGTGCGACGCCGCCTCGGCGTGCGGGTAGTCGCGCGCGAGCCCCGCGCGCAGGACGATCTCCGGGAAGAAGAACTGCCAGGCGACGAAGCGCGACACCTCCTCCTCCGTCATCAGCCCCTTGATCAGCACCTCGCCGCTGTAGGTGCTGCGCCCGGCGACCTTCCTCAGCCGCCCGGCCACCGCCGGCGAGACGTCGACCACCTGGCGCAGCACGCCGAGCTTTTCGACCACGTCGGCGGCGAAGTCGGAGCCGACCGACAGCGAGTAGCTGGGCGAGTTGCGCGCGAGCAGCGCCCCGTTGCGGTCGAGGATCAGCCCGCGCTCCGGGCCGACCGGCAGGAGTGTCAGGCGGTTGTCGTGCGACAGGCGCGCGTAGTGGTCGAACTCGCGCAGCTGCAGGTGCCACCAGCGCGCGACCAGCCCGGCGGCGAGGACGAGCACGAGCCCGATCACCAGCGCCAGGCGCCGGCGGAAGATCCGGTGGGCGCCCTCCAGCCCCCCAGGCTCGACGGCGGTCATCTCAGCCGGCGAAGGCGGCCAACCGGTTGCGCACGAAGCCGACGAACAGCGGGAGCAGCAGCCACAGCCCGACCGCGATCATCTCGGGCTGGAGGTGCTGCCAGCCGGCCTCGGCGCCGTCGAGCAGGTGACTGACGGAGAACAGCGCCAGCTTGCTCGCGACCAGGATCACGCCCACCTGGATCGCCTGGCGGAACAGGTCCATCTGCAGGCAGCCGACCCGCCACCTCAGCGCGAGGAACACCAGCACGGAGTAGGCGATCACGTGCTGCCCCAGCGCCGCCGTGTAGGCGAGGTCCATCAGCGCCCCGAGAAGGACGCCGGCGGCGAACCCCGCCACCCGCGGGCTGTGCAGGCACCAGTACACCAGGATCAGCGCGACGAAGTCGGGTTTCCATTCGAACAGGGTGTCGCTGTACGGCACCAGGTTGAGCACCAGCGCGACAAACAGCGTGACGAACACGAGCAGCGGGCGGGCGGGCCCCTCCAGCACCTTGTAGTCGTCGGAGTGGTAGCCGATCATCGCGGATCCCCCTGCCCGGGGAACAGCGAGCGCAGCAGGTCGCGCCCCCGGCCGCCGCGCCCGTCGGGCGTCTCCCGGCTGAAGGTCGCCTGGTTCGGCACCTGGATCGGCGCCTCCTTGTAGACGAGCAGCGCCCGGTGCTGCGTGATCCGCCCGGTCGGGCGCGCGCTCGCCTCAAGGAACGCGTGCCCGGTCTGCTTGCGCACCAGCTCGATTCGCCCGACCGGGAGCCCCGACGGGAAGACCCCGCCGTCTCCGGCGGTCACGAGGACGTCGCCCGCCTGCAGGTCCGCGTCCGCCGGGACGAAGTGCACCTTCAGCCGCCGGCTACCGGACGGGTCGCCCTGCACCACCGCCAGCTGGCCGTTGCGCAGCACCCGCGCCGACACCCAGATGCGCGGGTCGGTGAGCAGCGTCACCACGCTGGTGTTCGCGTCCGTGCGGGTCACCTGGCCGACGACCCCGTCGGGATCGAACACCCCCTGGCCGTTGCGGATCCCGTCGAAGCGCCCCTTGTCGAGCTGGACCCGCTCGACGAACGGGATGCTCGCGGTGTTGACCACCTCGGCCACCAGCGCGTCGCGTTGCGCCACCAGGTCGAGCCCAAGCAGGCCGCGCAGGTAGTTGTTCTCCGCGCTGACCTGCGCGTTGCGCCTCATCTCGCCCTGGTCGCGCAACAGCCGCTCCGCCAGCTCGTCCTTCTCCTCGATCAGGCGGTCGCGCGTCTTCAGGAAGTCGCCGGCGCCGTCCCGCAAGTACGACGGCAGGTGCGCCACGGCGGCGATGGGCCCGACCACGTGCCCGCCCAGCCACGCGCGGGCGCTCCCGAGCACCGAGGTGTTGTGGTCGACGGTCACGAAGGCCACCCCCAGCGACAGGCTGGCAAGGAACCTCGGGACAAGCCACCCGCCTTTCATGGCATCCCGGGGGCGGCGGGCCGGGAGGCCCGCCGGTCATGCCCGGCCGGGGGTGTCATCCATGAACACGCTGTTGAGCGTGTCGATGTACTTCAGCGCCGCGCCGGAGCCGCGCGCGACGCACGTCAGCGGGTCCTCTGCGACCCGCACCGGCAGGCCCGTCTCGCGCGCGACGCGCTTGTCGAGCCCGGAGATGAGCGCGCCGCCGCCGGTGAGCACCACGCCGCGGGTCGCGATGTCGGCCGCGAGCTCCGGCGGCGTGTTCTGCAACGCGGTGCGGATCAGCGCGATCACGTGGCTGATCGGCTCCGCCATCGCCTCGGCGATCTCGATGCTCGACACCATCAGCTTGCGCGGCACCCCCTCGGCGATGTGGTGCCCGCTCACCTCCATCTCGGTCTCGTCGACCCCCTCGGTGAGCGCGCCGCCGATCTTCTTCTTGATCTCCTCGGAGGTCGACTCGCCGATCGCGACCCCGTGCTTGCCGCGCACGAAGGCGGAGATCGCCTCGTCGATCTTGTCGCCGCCGATGCGGATCGAGTTCGCGTAGACCAGCCCGCCGAGCGAGACCACGCCGACCTCGGTGGTGCCGCCGCCGATGTCGACCACCATCGACCCGGTGGCCTCGACGATCGGCAGGTCCGACCCGATCGCCGCCGCCATCGGCTCGGAGATCAGCTTGACGCTGGTCGCGCCCGCCGCGAGCGCGGAGTCGTGGATTGCGCGTCGCTCGACCGGGGTCGAGCTGTACGGGACGCAGACGATGATGCGCGGGCCGGGGGTGAAGAGCTTGGCGCCGTGCACCTTGCGGATGAACGAGTTGAGCATCTGCTCGGTGACGTTGTAGTCGGCGATGACGCCGTCCTTCATCGGTCGGATGGCGCGGATGTTGCCGGGGGTGCGCCCGATCATCATCTTGGCGCCGAGGCCGATGTCTCGGATCACGGTGCGGGTGCCGATCTGCTCGATCGCCACCACCGAGGGCTCGTTGAGGACGATCCCCTTCTTGTCGAGGTAGATGATCGTGTTCGCCGTGCCCAGGTCGATGGCCATGTCGGACGCGAACCACTTCCGCAGGAAGCCTAACATCCCGTGCCCGTTCGCTGTGCTGTGGCGTCTGACGTCCCCATCTGTCCGTGTGGCGCCGCGCGGGCACCCCCCAAAAGAGAGTGGATTCTACCACCACGGCGGGGCGGTGTCACGCGAACGAATCGACCGTGCGCAAGACCCGGCCCGGCGTGCGCCCGGCCACGATCCCGGAAGGCGGGAGACCCGGCCCCGGATCGCGCGGCCTCCGCTCCCGACGACCGCGTCTCCGCGCACCCAAGGCGCCCGGCCCGGCCGCCATGCCGTCGCCCTGCGACGATGACACCCGACGTTGGCAGGGAGGACGAGGGACGCCCCGGGGATCCCGGCGTCCCGGCAGACGCGCACGCCGCGAGGCGCGCCGGCCGGGCGAGCGGCGTCACCCGACGACGCCCGGCGCGAGCGACAGCGGCGACGGCAAGCAAGTTCCCCGGCCCGGCGCGAGGGTCGCACCCGCGCACGCACCAGCGGTGTCACCAGGCCGGAGTCCCGGCGACAGGCGAC
>CAZZIL010000377.1:0-2484 GCA_964654265.1 uncultured Gammaproteobacteria bacterium
CCACCCCATCCGGCGACGCCGCACGGACCCGGCGCGACAAGACAACACGCACGTCCGTGGTCCCGCCGCCAACCACGACGGCGGACGCAACCGCCCGAAGAGCGCGCCGACCGGAAGTCCCGCGGCCCGGTGTCTCGCCGGGAACGCGGCGGCAGGCGCGCCCGACACCGAGGGGCGGGCGCAGGCACCCGGAACAGGCCGCGCACACCGCACACGCCGCGAGCGCGGGGACGGAGGAGGAGACGACGGATCGCGCGCAGGGCGCCGGGGTGATTTGCTCTGGCTTGCGCCTCCGCGGACCCTCCCCGGGTCCCCCGCAACCAAGGTCGGCTCGCCGGGAGAGCGGCTTCCCCTTGTCGGCGAGCCTCCGGGGGGCACGGAGGCAACGGAGCCGGGCAACGGCCCCACGGCCAACCCTTCAGTCACCCGGACGATCGCAGCCGGGCGCCGCACGCGGCACACCGCTCGCCATGGATCCCTGACACCCCGGCAGGCACGGCGTGCCACGCCCGGCGACGCATTCCCCCGACACCCGGACCAAGTCCCGCCCGAGGAGCCCGGGCCTTGCCGACGGACTTGCCACCCGGTGACGACCGGCACGCGCGTTCGTTCCTCAAGATCATCGCCGGACATCGTGCCGCCAACCGGGGCGACCAACGATCTGCCGAGCCCGCCCACCGCGGTGACCACATCGGGAGGGACCGGGTCCCGGGGCAGCCGCCGAACCTACCGGTGTCGCCCCCAGGCTCTCTCCGCTTCTCCCCGGTCACCGCGATCCAGCGGCGTGCCGGGGGAGTTCCCGCATGGCACGCTCCTCGATCACTTGGGGTGTCGCCTGTCGCACGCCCCACGGCCGCCGCCCCGCTTGGGCGTCACGATCTCCCGCCTGGCGACTCGCCTCCCCGTCGGCCGTGGGCCCTCCGTCCACCAGGCCCGGGGGAAGACCAACCAATCCCGCCAGCGCAGGAGATCCGAGTCGCCCGGCGCCGCCCGCCAACGGGCGGCCGGGGACATCCGGCGCGCCCGGTGGCATGCTCGCCCACCCCGGGATGCATCGTCAGCGCATCCTGCACTTGTGGGACTCGAGGAACCTCAGCTGGTTCTTTCTCAGTGTCTTCAGGGTGATGCCCACCCGTCTCCTCTTTTGCCTGGGATCGCCCTTCTCCTCCGTGGGGTAAAAGAGTGGCGACACATCGGTCCCCCTCGATATGGTCTCGACGTCCTTGCGGAACTTGGCGTCATCGCTGACAACGACCTGCGCCCGGTCCGCGACAACAAGCGCCAGGACATGGTCATCCTGGCCATTGGACTTCAGTTCCCTGCGCTGGCGAAAATCCGCCACGACCCGGGTTGCCTTCTTGACGTCGCCATCCATCGGGCGGCGCGCGCGACCATCCTTCGCCAAGGTCTCGACAAACCGGCTGAATTTTCGGTCCATGCCTATCTCCTCGAGGAAACCCCCGCCAAGGGGCTGGCAAAGCACGCCATGCCCGGCGGCGATCCATTCGAGCAGGCGCCTGTCCTCCTTCGGTCCCCCGGTCAGGAGATGGAACGTGTTGCTGTCGACAACCACCCGCATGCACATGTCAGTCTTTCTCCGCAAGGTCGTCGTACCCCAGCACGCGAAAGGTCTCCTGCGTGAAGAACTTCCTGTACTTTCGCGGGGCGCCGACCACGTTTCCGGCGGCATCCGTCCCGATCTCGTGGATGCGGGACCCGTCACCGTGCTCCTCAAACCAGAGGACGCCGAGATCCTCCGGGGGGATCACCCCCTTCCTGACGCAGACCCGCAAGCGGTCGATGATGAAGTCGGAGTGGGTCTCGACGACGAACCTTCCCTTTGAATCTGCCAGCAGCTGGCCAAGGAACGCCTCTGCCTGTGGGTGCAGATGCGTCTCGGGCTGTTGCACCAGCACTGTGCCTTTCGGTGATTCCGCCATTCGAGCCAAGACCCTGACGATGCTGTGCACCCCGAGCCCGACATCGGAGATGTTGTGCCAGTGACCGCTCCTCTTCACCTCCAGCACATAATCGGAACCCCGCTCCCTCACGCGAATGTCGGTGAACAGCATGAGGTCTTTCCCCGCCGCCCGGACTCGCCTCATCATCGCCTCCACCTCCCTTCCGGCGGCGTAGCGGTCTGGGAACAACGGATGGCGCTCGTAGGAGTCTTGGGGCAGCGGGAGCGCCGGCGAGACGGCTCTCACGTCAGGCATGGTTGTGTTCAGCGCTTCCGACAGCCTCGCAAGATGGTTGCGGGGACGGGAAAATTCCCCTTTCCCGAGACCCCGGACCCGCTCAGGGTCCTCCCAGGCCGGGAAAATCCTGGTGCGGACTGTTTTTCCGAGCCACCGGGTGAACTCCGGATGCGAGAGCCGGGACACCGCGAGGTCAAACCCAAACGACGGGCCCTTGACCGCCAAAAAGTCGCCTTGCCTTGCGAACTCCAAGACACCGAGGCCTCCCGCGGACACATGCCCGCGT
>CAZZIL010000378.1:0-18934 GCA_964654265.1 uncultured Gammaproteobacteria bacterium
CGCGGCCGCGCAGGCGCACACGCTGACGGCGACCGACGCCGACGGCGATGCCGTGTCGCTGGCCTTCACGGTCGCTGTCGTGCCCGGCGTGCCCGGCGCGCCGGCGAACCTGTCGGCGACCGCCGGGACACTGGAGGTGACGCTCGACTGGGACGCCGGCCCGGACAACGGCGCAGCCATCACCCGCTGGCAGTACCGCGTCAGCGACGCCGGCGGCGCCGGCTGGTCGCCCGACTGGACGGGCATCCCCGGGGACGCGGCCGCTCGCACGCACACGGTCACCGGACTCGCCGCGAACATCGGGCGCACCTTCGAGGTGCGCGCGCAAAACGGCGCCGGCGACGGCACGGCGGCAACCGTGACCGCGACGCCGATCAACACGCCGCCGTCCTTCGGAACGGTGACCGTCGCCAACCAGGACTGGACGGTCGGCACGGCCGTGAGCCTGGACCTGCCCGAGGCGTCCGAGGGCAACGGCGCCCTGACCTACTCGCTCAGCCCGGCGTTGCCCGCAAACGTGACACGCAACGGGCGGACCGTCTCCGGGACACCCTTGGCGCCCGCAACCGGCCGGGAACGCGCCTGGACGGCGACCGACGCCAACGGCGACGCCGTGTCGCTGACCTTCACGGTCGCCGTCACCCCCGGTGTGCCCGGCGCGCCGGTCGACTTTCGCGCCTCGTCCGGGTTGGACCGGCGGGCCGGGCTCAGCTGGAGCCCGGGACCCGACAACGGGGCGCTCATCGACCTCTGGCAGTTCCGGGTGAGCGACGACAACGGCGGAACCTGGACCGAATGGGCCCCCATCCCCGGCGGCGCGGCCGCGCGCACGCACACGGCCACCGGGCTTGCCGCCGTCCCGAACACCATCGAGCTGCGCGCGCGCAACAGCGCCGGCTTCGGCCCGGCGGCGCGCGCGACCACGACGCCGGTGGAGCTCGACACCGACCCGACATTCGCCGGGGCCTCTGTCGCCAACCAAGACTGGACGGTCGGGACACCGGTGAGCCTCGTGTTGCCCGACCCGTCCGGGGGAAACCTTCCCTACCGCCACACGATCAGCCCGGCGTTGCCGGCGGGGGTGGAACTGTCTGGCCGGACCGTCTCCGGCACCCCGCTGGCGCCCGCGGCCGCGCAGGCGCACACGCTGACGGCGACCGACGACGACGGCGATGCCGTTGCGCTGGCCTTCACGGTCGCCGTCACGCCGGGCAGGCCCGGCGCGCCGGCGAACCTGTCGGCGACCGCCGGGACACTGGAGGTGACACTCGACTGGGACGCCGGACCTGACAACGGCGCGGCCATCACCCGCTGGGAGTACCGCGTCAGCGTCAGGGGCGACACTGCCTGGTCCGACTGGAAAACCCTCGCCAGTGACACCGACACGCACACGGCCACCGGACTCGCCGCGAACATCGAGCACGCCTTCCAGGTGCGCGCGCGCAACAGCGCCGGCGACAGCCCGCCGGCAAACGCGGCCGCGACGCCGCTCAAAGCGCCGCCGTCCTTCGGAACGGTAACCATCGCCAACCAAGGCTTGACGGTCGGCACGGCCGTGAGCCTGGACCTGCCGGAGGCGTCAGGGGGCAACGGCGCCCTCGCCTACTCGCTCGACCCGGGACTGCCCACGGACGTGGCACGCAACGGGCGTACCGTCTCCGGGACGCCCTCGGCGCCCGCAACCGGGCAGGAATACGCCTGGACGGCGACTGATGCCGACGGCGATGTCGTGTCGCTGACGTTCACGGTCGCCGTCGCGCCCGGTGTGCCCGGGGCACCAGCGAACCTGTCGGCGACCGCAGGGACACTGGAGGTGACCCTCGGCTGGGACGCCGGGCCCGACAACGGCGCGGCCATCGAGTCCTGGCAGTACCGCGTCAGCGTCAGCGGTGGCACCCCCCCCGACTGGGTGGACATCCCCGCAAGCGACGCCGGCACCGACACGCACACGGTGACCGGACTCGCCGCGAATGTCGGGCACACCTTCCAGGTGCGCGCGCGCAACAGTGCCGGCTTCGGCCCGGCGGCAGGCACCTCCGCGATGCCCTCGGTGAACCTGCGGCTGTTGCCGCGCGTGGCCAACGACCCGACGGCGACGTTCGGTGGCGACGACGCGCTGCTCATCTTCTACTTCACCCAGTTCAACGGCCTGCTTTCCGGGCCGGGCAACATCCGCCTAAGCCGGATCATCGTCCGCGGCCTGAGCCGGGGCAACTCGCTCTCGGACTCCGAGGTGGACGAGATTATCGCGGCGGCGGCGGCACTCGGGGCGCCGGGAGGCATCCCGGACTCGCACCCGGCGAACCTGTACAAGGGCACGGCGGAGAACTCGAGCCCCTTCGACAACGACGATGCGTTGCTCCTGTTCTACTCGGTCCAGTTCGGCGGTCTCCTTACCCGGCCTGGGCTGGAAAGGCTGATGGAGATCGTCGTCAACGGCGTGTTACCCCGTGGCCACGGCATGGACAGGGACGGGATGCGGGCCCTCGTGATGGCCGGCATGCGATTGGCCGACACATAGTGGCGGCGCGGCGCCTCCGCCGGCGCGCGTTACCGTGAAGCCGGATAGAATCCGCCTCCCCCGACAGGACGATCCCCGATGGAAAAACCCGCGGCCACGCGCGAGCCGATCGCGCCCCTTCTTGCCAGCCGCTGGAGTCCGCGCGCGTTCGACCCCGGCCGCGCGATCGGGGCCGGGGAGATCGTTGCGCTGCTGGAGGCGGCGCGGTGGGCGCCCTCCTGCTTCGGCGCGCAACCTTGGTCCTTCGTGGTCTGCGACCGGGGGGCCGACTCCGCCGCGTGGGAGAGGCTCCACGGATGCCTGGCCCCCGGCAACCAGGCATGGGCGGGCCTTGCGCCACTGCTGATCCTCGCGGTCGGGCGCAAGGACTTCGCGCACAACGGCAAGCCCAACCGGCACCACCTGTACGACACCGGCGCCGCGTCGATGTCGCTCGTGCTCCAAGCCGAGGCGCTCGGCCTGAGGGCGCACCAGATGGGCGGCTTCGACCCGGAGAGGGCCCGGGAGGCGTTCGGCGTCCCGGACGGGCACGACTGCATCGCGGTGATCGCGGTCGGACACCAAGCCGACCCGGACGTGTTGCCCGACCCGGGGTTGCGCGAGCGCGAGCGGGCCCCGCGCGGCCGCGACCCGCTCGGCGAGCGCTTCTTCGCCGGCGGCTGGGGCGTCCCCTTCGGCGACTGACCGCGCGCGGCGCGCCCAGGGCGCGCTCAGCGCATCCGGCCCGGGTTGAGGATCCCCGCCGGGTCGAACACCGCCGTCAGGCGCCGGTGCAGCTCCCCGAGCGTCTCCGGCAGCTCCGGGAAGCGGCCGCGGAAGTCCGCCAGGCTCGGCCCCGCCCGGTAGAGGATCGCCGCCCCGCCGGCCTGGGCCGCCTTGGCGCGCACCTCCTCGGGCGACGCCCGCGTGCGCAGCCAGCGCAGGGCGCCGTGCCACTCCACCATCGTCTCGCCCTCCGCCTCCACCGGGTCCGCGACTGCCGGCAGCGACAGCTTCCACAGGGGCTCGTCCCCGGCGAAGAACGCGTGGGTCTGGTCCCGGACCGAGCGCCAGAACCCCGCGCTGGCCTCGCCGTCGGCGCGCTCGCCGCCGATCTCCCGGGCGCAGCGCGCGACGCCGCTCTCGCTCCCCGAGAGCCGGACCGACAGCCTGTCCCTGTGCCAGCAGCTTGCCGAGAGGACCGTCCCCTGTCCCGCGAGCTCGTTCGCCCGGTGGATCGCGTGCGCCTGCGGCAGCTCCAGCACGCAGGTCGCCTCCGTCTCGGGGCGGGCGACCACCCTGAAGGTCACCTCGACAATCACGCCGAGCGATCCCATCGACCCGGCGAGCAGCCGGGTCACGTCGAACCCGGCGACGTTCTTGATGACCTTTCCGCCGAAGCGCAGGATCTCCCCGGAGCCGTCGACGATGGTCGCGCCCAGCATGAAGTCGCGGCAGGCCCCCGCCGCCGGGCGCCGCGGCCCGGAGAGGCCGCACGCGACGGTGCCGCCGACCGTCGCCGCGCCGCCGAGCGCCGGCGGCTCGAACCCGAGCATCTGGCCGGACGCCGCCAGCGCCGCCTCGGTCTCGGCGACCGTCGTCCCGCCGCGGACGGTGACGTTCAGCTCGCTCGGGTCGTGGTCGACAATCCCCTTGATCGCGCCGACCTCGAGGGGCTCCCCCGCCGCCGGGTTCCCCAGGAAGCGCTTGGTGCCGCCGCCGCGGATCTCCAGCGGGGTCCGCGACGCCGCCGCCTGCGCGACGCGCTCCGCGACCTGCGCGACGTGCTCGCGCACTAGAAGCGCGGGAGCTCCGGGAACCGCTCCTCGCCGGCGCGCGCGCGCATCATGCCGAACTCCGCGCAGCGGTTGAGCGTCGGGATCGCCTTGCCGGGGTTGAGCAGCTCCAGCGGGTCGAACGCCCGCTTGATCTGGCGGAAGCACTCCAGCTCGGCCGGCGGGAACTGAAGGCACATCTCGTTGATCTTCTCGACGCCGACGCCGTGCTCCCCGGTGATGGTGCCGCCCTCGCGCAGGCACAGCCGGAGGATCTCCGACCCGTACTCCTGCGCCTTGCTCAGCTCGCCGGGCACCGACGAGTCGAACAGGATCAGCGGGTGCAGGTTGCCGTCCCCGGCGTGGAAGACGTTCGCGCACATCAGCCCGAGGCGCTCGGACATGGCGGCGATCTCGCCCAGGACCTTGCCGAGCCGGCGCCGCGGGATCGTGCCGTCCATGCAGTAGTAGTCGGGGCGCAGGCGCCCCACCGCCGGGAACGCGGACTTCCTCCCCTTCCAGAAGCGGTCGCGCTCCGCGGCGTCGCGCGCGCGGCGGATGTCGCGCCCGCCGTTCTCAAGCAGGATCTCGCAGGCGCGCGCGCACTCGGCCTCCGCGTCCTCGCGCAGCCCGTCGGTCTCGCAGATGAGCATCGCCTCCGCGTCGGCCGGGTAGCCCGCCTGCGCGAACTCCTCGGTCGCCCGCGTCGCCAGGCGGTCCATCATCTCCAGCCCGGAGGGGGTGATCCCGCCGGAGATCAGCGCGGCGACCGCCTCGCCCGCCGCCGTCACCGAGTCGAACGCGCACAGCACGGTGCAGGTCCGCTCCGGCCGCGGCAGCAGCCGCACCGTGATCTCGGTGGTCACCATCAGCAGCCCCTCCGACCCGTTCGCCAGCGCCAGCAGGTCCGGCCCGGCGCCCTCGCCCGCCGGCCCGCCCAGCTCGACGGTGTCGCCGTCGATGGTCACGGCGCGCACCCGCTCGATGTTGTTGACGGTCAGCCCGTACTTCAGGCAGCGCACGCCGCCCGCGTTCTCGGCGACGTTGCCGCCGATCGTGCACGCCAGCTGGCTCGACGGGTCCGGCGCGTAGTACAGCCCGTGGCGCGCCGCCGCCTCGCTGATCGCCAGGTTGCGCACGCCCGGCTGCACGGTCGCCGTCCGCGCCAGCGGGTCGATCCCGAGTATCTTCCCGAGCCTTTGGGTCACCAGCAGGATGCCGTCCTCCAGCGGCAGCGCCCCGCCCGACAGCCCGGTGCCGGCGCCGCGCGCCACCACCCGCACCCGCTCGCGGCGGCACAGCCGCAGCACGTCGGCCACCTGCGCCTCGTCCTCCGGCAACGCCACCGCCAGCGGCGTCGCGCGGAACACCGCCAGCCCGTCGCTCTCGTACGAGCGGCGCTCGTCCTCGCCCAGGACCAGGCCGTCCGCCGGGAGAACCCGCGCCAGCCGGGAAAGGAACGCCTCGCCCGGCCGCGGACGCCCGGCGCCCCGGGGGTCCTGCGCCGCCGCCCCCACGTCAGTCAAGCGGGCGGAACCCCCCGCTCACGACCTCGGCGTACGCCGAGTGGTTGTGGATCGACTCGAAGTTCTCCGCCGACACGCTGTGCTCGCACCAGGGGACCGACTCCCGAAGGTCCCGCGCGATGTCGCGCACCACGTCCTCGACGAACTTCGGGTTGTCGTACGCGCGCTCGGTCACGTACTTCTCGTCCTGGCGCTTGAGCACGCCGAAGAGCTCGACCGAGGCGTTGCGCTCGACGACCGCGACGATCTCGCGCACGCACACCGCGCGCCCGTCGGGCGGCTCGACCCGCACGGTCACCTGCGAGCGCTGGTTGTGCGCGCCGTAGCGCGAGATCTCCTTCGAGCACGGGCACAGCGTCGCGACCGGGACCTCCACCGAGACCACGCACCGAGACTCGTCGCCGGCGGCCGTCGCCGCGAAGCGGACGCGGTTGTCGATCCAGCTCTCCTCCCCGGACATCGGCGCCGCCTTGAAGTTGAAGTAGTCGAACTCGACCTCGGCGTCGCAGCGCCACGAGCCGAGCCGGCGCCGCACCTCGTCGGGCAGCGAACGGAAGCGCGCCAGGCTGAAGTCGTCGCGCGCCTCGGAGAAGATCTCGATGAAGCGCGACATGTGCGTGCCGCGCACCGCGCCGTCCAGGTCGACGTACGCCGAGACCGTGCCGACCGTCTGCTGGCGACCGCCGTCGGCGTCGACCAGCGACAGCGGCATCCTCAGCGACTTGATCCCGACCTTGCGGATGGCGATGCCGCGGTCGTCCGACTGGCTCTGGACATCCTTCAGGCGGACCGCGGCGGCGGCTTTGCTCATGGCTTCGCGCTCAGGGGGCTGGACCCCCAATTATATGGGCACGCCGGCGCCCGGCGGCGCGCGCGACAAAGGCCGCGACCCAGCGCGACACCGTCGCGCGGTCCACCGGCTCGTCCAGGCTCGCCAGCCGGTCGCGGACGAACTCCTCGCCCTGGGCCGGGCCGCGCTTGCCGACCAGGTAGCGCGCGTAGCCGCGGTCGAACTCCGGGTGCCCCTGCAGGCAGATCGCGCTGTCGCCGACGGTGTAGCCGGCGTTCTCGCAGAACGGGCTGGTGAGGAAGCGCCGCGCGCCGGGCGGCAGGCGCCGCACCTGGTCCTGGTGGCACACCAGCAGGGCGACGTCCCTGCCCTCGGGCGTGTCGCCCATCCACGGGCGCGGGCCGGTCACGGAGGCGTGGTGGACGCCGAGCCCCCACCCCTTGCCGGACTTGCCGGCCTCGCCGCCGAGCGCCTGCGCGACCAGCTGGTGCCCGAAGCAGATCCCGACGAGCGGCTTCGACGCCGCGTGCAACGCGCGCACGTCCTCGCACAGCCGCCCGATCCACGGCAGGCCGTCGTAGACGCCGTGGCGCGACCCGGAGATCAGGTAGGCGTCGCACTCGTCGATGCCGGCCGGGCGCTCGCCCGCGGGCACGTCGTAGTCGCGGGTGAGCGCGCCGGGCTCCCCCTCGCGCAGGAAGTCGAGGAACATGCGGGAGTACCCGCCGGTGCGGTCGCGCTCCGGCTGGTCGACGGTGTCGCACAGCAGCAGGCCGTAGGTCGTCGGCGCCCCGGCGGCCTCCGGTGCCTCGTCGCGCGCCGCGTCCATGCGCCGATTCTACCAGCCGGCGGGCGCCCGCGCGGCGCGCGCCCGCGCGCCTTGTGTAGAATCGCGCCCGCACCGAGCAGCCGATGAGCGCGCGACCGTTGACCCCGACCACCACCCTGGCGGCCGTCAGGGAAGAGGACCCCTTCTGGGAAGGCGTCTACGCCGGCGACATCGTCCGCTTCGCGCGCCCGGCGGGGTTTGCCCGCATCGTGCGCGCCGGGCGCCGGCTGGCGCGGCGCGCCTTCGGGACGGACGACCCGCGGCGGGCGCACCTCCTGCACCCGCGGGACGAGTTCTTCCGGCGGGCGTCGGCCGCGCAGGCGGAGTTCCGCGCGGACCCGGCGGTCGCCCGGACGGTCGCCGAGACGCTGGAGGAGATCGGCCTCGACGCGCGCGACCTCCACCGCGACACGGTCGAGCTGCGCATCGCGCCGCCGGTCGGCTCGCACGGCGGCGGCGTGCGCTCGCACGTCGGCGCGCACCGCGACCTGTGGGGGGTCGCGATCACGCAGCAGGTCAACTGGTGGGGGCCGGCCTGGCCGCTCGCCCGGCGGCGCACCTTCGCCTTCTACCCGGAGTACTGGGACCGCCCGCTGGAGAACACCACCGCGACCTGGTCGGTGCGCGCCTACCTCGACGCGCGCAACGCGTGCCCGCCGGGCGTCGCGCCGCCGTACCCGTCGGCGCCGCAGCCGGTGCGCGACCCGGAGACGCCGCCGCGCCCGGTGTCGCTCCCGGTCGGGGACCTGCTGTGCTTCTCCTCCGCGCACCTGCACGCGTCGGTGCCGAACACCACCGCGCTCACGCGCTTCTCGGTCGAGTGGCGCACGGTGCGGGTCCCCGACGTTCTGGCCGGGCGGGGCTCGCCCAACGTCGACTGCGCGACCGCGCGCCCGGCGTTCCGCATCTTCTCCGGGGTGACCGACCAGGCGCCCCTGGGCGACCTGCTCGCCAAGTGACACCCCCGCGCGGGCGCGCCGTCCCGGGCGGCCCGCCTGGCCGATGACCCCCCCGTCCCGCTACAAGGAGACCATCGAGGACGCGGTCGGCCGCGCCGCGCGCGCGCTCGCCCCGGACGGCGCGGACGCCGCGTTCGGGGTGGAGCGCCCCCGCGACCGGGCGCACGGCGACTTCGCGTCCAACGCCGCCATGCGGCTGGCGAAGCCGCTGGGGCTGCCGCCCCTCGACGCCGCGCGCCGGCTGGCCGCCGCGCTCGACGTCCCCGGGTTTGTCGGGGAGGTCGCCGTCGCGCCGCCCGGCTTCGTCAACTTCTCGCTGACGCAGCCGGCGCGGGTCGCCGTGCTCGGCGAGATCCTGGAGAAGGGCGCGGACTTCGCGCGCGGGGATCCCAAGCCGGAGCGGGTGCTCGTCGAGCACGTGTCGGCAAACCCGACCGGGCCGGTGCACGTCGGCCACGGGCGCCAGGCGGCGCACGGCTCCAGCCTGGCGCGCATCCTGCGTCTCCACGGCCACGCCACCGTCGACCGCGAGTACTACGTCAACGACACCGGCCGCCAGATCCGCCTGCTCGGGATGACGCTGTGGCTGCGCTACCTGCAGGAGGCAGGGAAGTTCCGCGGCGAGTTGCCGGCGCAGGCCTACGTCGGCGACTACATGGTCGGCGTCGCGCGCGAGCTGCGCGCCGCGCACGGCGACCGCCTCGAGCGGGAGATCGACACCGCGCCGCCGGGCGGCGACGGCGATGCCGAGGCGGACGCGTGGGCCGGGCGCGCGCAACGGGCGCTCGGCGCCGACTTCGACACCGTCTGCGACTTCGCCAAGGGCCGGCTGCTCGACGGGATCCGCGAGGACCTGCGCGCGTTCGGGTGCGAGTTCGACCGCTGGGTCTCCGAGGAGGCGCTGCGGCGCGACGGCGCGGTCGACGAGGCGCTGGGGCTCGCCGACCGGCAGGGCCTGCTCTACGAGCGCGACGGCGCGCAGTGGTTCCGCTCCAGCCGGCTCGGCGACGGGAAGGACCGCGTGGTGCGGCGCGCCAACGGCGAGCGCACCTATTTCGCCTCGGACTTCGGCTACCACCTCGACAAGTACCGGCGCGGCTACGACATCCTGATCATCCAGGTGGGGCAGGACCACCACGGCTACCGGCCGCGCATGCGGGCGATGGTCTCCGCGCTCGGCCGCGACCCGGGCTCGCTCGAGATGAAGATGTTCGCGATGGTGCGGTTGCGCTCCGGGGGGCGCCCGGCCCGGCTCACCACCCGCGGCGGGGAGTTCGTCTCGCTCGCCGAGCTGGCCGGGCGCGTCGGCCGCGACGCCGCGCGCTTCACCTACCTGGCGCGGCGCAGCAACCAGGCGCTCGACTTCGACCTGGAGCTCGCCGTGCGCGAGAGCGCCGACAACCCGGTGCACTACGTGCGCTACGCGCACGCGCGCATGAGCGGCGTGCTGCGCAAGTGGGGCGGCGACCCGGCGTCGCTGCGCGACGCCGACGCCGCGCCGCTGGCGCACCCGGAGGAGCATGCGCTCGCCCGCCACCTGCTCGCGTTCCGCGAGACGGTCGACACCGCGGCCCGCGAGCGCGAGCCGCACCACGTCGCGTTCTACCTGCAGGAGCTCGCCGCCGCCTTCCACGGCTATTACAATCGGGAGCCGGTCCTGCGCTCGCCCGGGCCGTTGCGCGACGCCCGCCTCAAGCTGGTCGCCGCGGCGCGCACGGTCACGGCGGCAGGGCTGGACCTGCTCGGCGTGTCCGCGCCGGAGAGGATGTGACGATGAAGGACCACAAGCCGCGCAGCACGAAGAAGGCGCCGAGGCGCGGGCTGTCCTTTCTGTCGTCGGTGTTCCTGTTCTTTTCCGGGCTCGCCGCCGGGCTCGGGGTCGCGGCGATGCTCGCCTACCGGGTCAACCAGGTTCCGTTGCCGCTGATCGCCCCGCCGACGCGCGACGTCCAGACCCCGCTGTCGCTTGAGCCCGAGCGGAAGGAGGAGGAGAGCCTCGAGTTCCACAACATCCTGCGGGACCGCGACCCGCCGCGGATCGGTGAGGATCCCGCGGAGCCGGCGGAGGCGGAGCCGGAGGCGTTCTTCATCCAGGTCGGGTCGTTCGGCGAGCAGGGGCGCGCCGAGGCGCTGCGCGGGGAGCTCGCGCTCCTCAACATCAAGGCGTCGGTGCGCCCGGTCGGGGACGGCGACGGGCGCCGCTACCGGGTCGTCGTCGGCCCCTACGACACGTCGGCGGCGACCGAGGAGACCAAGGCGCGGCTCGCGCTCAACGGGTATAATTCGAACGTCCTTTCGATGCGACCGCAGTGACCCCGACCTGGAGACCCCTTGCCGCCGCGGCCGCGGCGGCGCTTGTGGCGCTTGGCTTGGCGTTTTGGCCGGGCGCGGTCGCGCGCGCGCAGGACAGCGGGGCCATCCCGGTGGAGCCGCCGGTGCCGACGGCCGCGGCGGACGGCGAGGTGGAGCTGATCGAGTTCTTCAACTTCTCCTGCCCGGCGTGCTTCAGGTTCCAGGCCCCCTTCAACGACTGGAAGCGCCGCATGAAGCCGGAGAACGTCCTGCTGGTGCGCAAGCCGGTGGTGTTCGAGCGCGCCGGCGGGCTCTACGCCCGGCTGTACTTCTCGCTGGAGGCGGTCGGCAAGGCGGAGGATCTGTTCCAGCCGGTGTTCCAGGCGATCCACAAGAAGCGGCGGCTGCTCAACTCCGAGGGGCGCATCCTCGACTGGCTTGAGGAGCAGGGACTTGAGCGCGAGCGGATGGAGGGGGTGTTCAACTCCTTCGGGGTGAAGTCGAAGGTGCGCCGCGCGGAGCGCGAGGCGCACGCCTACGGCGTCGACTCGACCCCGCAGATGGTGGTCGCCGGCAAGCACCGGCTCTACCCCGGCAACTACGGCAGCTACCTCGAGCTGATCCGCGACATGTCCGGGTTGCTCGAGACAGAGGGGGCGGTGTTCGCCGCACTCCAAGAGGACGGGGCGGAGGAGGCGGAGACGGACGACCAGTCGGCGGAGGTCCCGGCGAACTGAGCGGCCGGGCCACGGCGGGGCCTCGCGGGGTCCGTTGCGGTCAGTGCGCCTCGTCCCAGTTCCGCCCGCGGCGGACGTTGACCACCAGCGGGACGTTGAGCTTGGCGACGTCGGCCATCGTCTCGCGCGCCACCTCCCCGGCCTCGTCGGCAACCTCCTCGGGGACCTCCAGCAGCAGCTCGTCGTGCACCTGCAGGACCATCCGGGTGCGCGGGCGCATCGCGGCGAGTCGCCGGTCGAGCGCGACCATCGCCATCTTCACCAGGTCCGCGGCGGTCCCCTGCAGCGGCGCGTTGATCGCCGAGCGCTGAACCGCCTGGCGGGACGCGTGGCCCTCCGCGCGCGGCGAGTGCACCCGGCGGCCGAACAGCGTCTCGACATGCCCCTCGCGGTCGCTCTGCTCGCGCAGGCGCCCCATGTAGTCGCGCACCCCCGGGTAGCGGTCGAAGTAGCGCGTGATGTAGTCCCCGGCCTCCTCGCGCGAGATCCCGAGCTGCGCGGCCAGGCCGAAGTCGGACATCCCGTAGATCAGGCCGAAGTTGGTCGCCTTCGCGCGCCGGCGCTGCTCGTCGTCGACCGCGCCAGGGTCGATCCCAAGCACCTCGGCGGCGGTCGCGCGGTGGATGTCCTCCCCGCGGCAAAACGCCTCTGACATCGCGGCGTCGCCGCTCATGTGCGCCATCACCCGCAGCTCGATCTGCGAGTAGTCGGCGGACACCAGGACGCACCCGTCGGACGCGACGAACGCCTGGCGGATGCGCCGCCCGTCCTCGGTGCGCACCGGGATGTTCTGCAGGTTCGGCCGCGAGCTCGACAGCCGGCCGGTCGCCGCCTCGACCTGGCTGAAGTGCGTGTGCACGCGCCCGGTGCCGCCGTGGATGCTCCTAGCGAGCGCGACCGCGTAGGTCGAGCGCAGCTTGGCCACCCCGCGGTGCTCGAGGATCTTCCCGAGCAGGAGTCGGTCCTCGTCGGACACCCCCTCCTGCCCCATGATCTCCGCCAACACCGACTCGTCGGTGGAGCGCGCCCCCTTGTGGGTGCGGCGCAACGACGGCAGCCCCCGCCGGTCGAAGAGCGCCTCGGCCACCTGGATCGGCGAGGCCACGTTGAACTCCTCTCCCGCCAGCGCGTGGATCTCGAGCTCGGCGTCCGCCATCCTGCCGGCCAGCTCATCGGCGAGCGTGTCGAGGCGTTCCTTGTCGACGCGCACCCCGTCGCGCTCCATGCGGGCGAGCACCGGGACCAGCGGCCGGTCGATCGTCTCGTAGACCTTCCACTCCCTCTCCGACATGCCCTGCCTGAGCGCGTCGCGGGCATCGGCCGCGACGGCCGCGACCCACCCGGCGCGGCGCACCGGGAACGGGAGCGCGTCCGCGGCGGGTCCCGGAGAATCTTCGGCGCCGCCCGCGGCGGGTCCCGCGTCGTCCTTCCCCCCCTTGGGCGGGGGCTCCGGCGGCGGGGTGTCAAGCAGCCGGTGCGCGACCGACTCCGGGGAGCCGTCCTGTTGCGAGTTGAGGACGAACGAGATCACGCCGGTGTCGTCAACGCGGCCGCCCAAGGTGAGCTTCCGGCGCGCGAGCAGGTTGTCGAGGCGCTTGGCGTCGTCGGTGACGATCTCCCGGCCGGTGGCCGCGACCTCCGCGACGGCGTCTTCCACCCAGGGGTGTTCCCCCCCGGCCGGGACGTAGCAGGAGGCCCCGTCGCCGCGCCCGATCGCCAACCCCTCCCAGTCGTCATCGAGCGCGTGCGCCTCCCGCGCCTTGTAGTGCACGCACAGGCCCAGCGCCTTGCCGGCCGGGCCGGCCGCAAGCCACTCCCGCAGCGCCTCGCGGTCCCTGAGCGTCACCGTCTCCGGGAGCGCCTCCGGCGCGCCGGCGTCCTCGTGCCTCAGCGCGCGAAGGACCGGGTCGACCGACCGCAGCTGGAACTCCCTCCCCAGCCGGCGCAGCCCCTCCTCGTCGGGCGCCGACGGCGCCAGGTCGTCAAGGCCGAAGCCGAGCTCCACGTCGTCCTTGAGCCGCACCAGACGAAGGTTGCGCTCGAGACGCCCGTCCCCGACCGCCTTGCGAAGATTCTCCCCGACGACTCCCTTGAACCCGTCCTTGCGCGCGACGATGTTCTCCAGCGACCCGTGCTCGCCCAGCCACTTGGCCGCAGTCTTCGGCCCGACCTTCTCCACGCCCGGGATGTTGTCGGAGGTGTCGCCGACAAGCGCAAGAAAGTCCGCGATCTGGTCCGGGCGCACCCCGTGCTTCGCGAGCACGCCCGCCTCGTCGTAGCGCCGCTCCTCGCCGCGCAGGTTGTCGACGACCAGGGTGCGCGCATCGACCAGCTGCATCAGGTCCTTGTCGCCGGTCGCGATCAGCACCTCCATCCCGGCGTCGAGCGCGCGGGCGCGCAGCGTGGCGATCACGTCGTCGGCCTCCACCCCGGGGATGCACACGAGCCTCAGCCCCATCGCGCCAATGAAACGCTTGATCGGCTCGATCTGTCTCGCCAGGTCCTTGTCCATCGGATCCCGGTTCGCCTTGTACTCGGGGTGGATGTCCTCGCGGAACGTCCGCCCGGGAGCGTCCATCACGCACGCGATGCGCGCGGACGGATGGCGCTCGACCAGGCCCCGCAACATGTTCAGCGTGACGAAGATCGCCCCGGTGGGAAACCCGTCGTCGCGCGCCAGGCGCATCTGCCCGGCGAGCGCGTGGAACGCCCGGAACAGGAAGCCGGTCGTGTCGACCAGCAGCGCTCGGTTGTCCCCGTCCATGCTCAGGCGCGCGCGCGCTCGAACTCCCGCATGAACTCGACCAGGCGGCGGACCCCCTCGGCCGGCATCGCGTTGTAGATCGACGCGCGCATCCCGCCGACGGAGGCGTGGCCCCGCAGCGCGAACAGGTCCGCCTCCTCCGCCAGCCGGACGAACTCGTCGTCCAGGCGCGGGTCCGCCAGCGTGAACGGCACGTTCATCCTGGAGCGGAACGCCGGGTCCACGCCGTTGGAGTAGAACCCGCTCGCGTCGATGGCGCCGTAGAGCATCGCCGCCTTCTCGCGGTTGGCCCGCTCCAGCGCCGGGATCCCGCCGCGGTCCCCGATCCAGTCGAGCATGAGGCCGAGCATGTAGATCTCGAACGTCGGCGGCGTGTTCACCATCGACCCGCGGCGCGCCTGCTCCGCGTAGCGCCAGACCAGCGGCGTGTCGGCACGCGGCGCGCGCGCCAGGTCCTCGCGGACCACGACCAGGGTGACGCCCGGCGGTCCCAGGTTCTTCTGCGCCGAGGCGTAGACCAGCCCGAAGCGGGAGCCTTCGACCGGCCTAGAGAAGATGTTCGACGTCATGTCGGCGACCAGCGGGACCGGAGCCTCCGGCGGCGACTGGAACTCGACCCCCTGGATCGTCTCGTTGTCGGCATAGTGCAGGTAGGCGACCTCGCCCGGGTCAAGCCCGGAGAGGTCCGCCTCCGGGACGGTGCGGTGCGAGGGGGAGGTGTCGACCGGGACCAACGCCTCGCAAAAGCGCCGCCCCTCGTCGAGCGCGAACCGGGACCAATGCCCGGTGACCAGATAGGCCGCGCGGCGGCGGCCGCCGAGCAGGTTCAGCGGAATCCCCGCCGTCTGGCCGCGCGCGCCGCCCGTCAAGAGCAGCACATGGTACTCCTCGCCGACGCCGAGCAGGCTTCGCACCCGCGCCACGATGCCCGCGCACAGCTCGCGGAAGACCGGGCCGCGGTGCGGGATCTCCATCACCGACGCGCCGATCCCGCCGTAGTCCAGCAGCTCCGCCTGGGCCCTGAGCATCACCTCCGTCGGCAGCCCGCACGGCCCGGGCCCGAAGTTGAAGACCCTCCGGGGCGCCGGCGCCCCCTGCCGGGCGCCGCTATCCCCGGGTGTCCGCCCCACCGCGCGCCACCGGCATCCCTCCTCCGATGTCGCCGACTTGCGAGTCGGCCGCTGTGTCGACTGTCACCATCCTTTTTCGTCCGCCGCGCGGGCCCGGCCCGGCCGCGGCAGGGTGACTATATCACCACCGGCGGCGCGGCAGGCGCCGGGCGCCCGGACCGTGCAGGTATACTTGCGGCAGGATTCGATGTGACTTTCATGGGACAACCAACAGTCGTCTTGGGCGTCACCGGCAGCGTCGCGGCGTACAAGTCCGCCGAGATCGTCCGGCGGCTCGGGGAGCGCGGCATCGATGTCCGTGTCGCCATGACGCGGCCGGCCACGCGGCTGGTCGGTCCCCCGACCCTGCGCGCGCTCTCGGGGCACCCGGTCATGGCCGACGAGTGGGACGCCCCCGTCGGCCAAGACGGGATGGACCACATCGCCGGGTCGCGCCCGGCGCGCCTGATCCTGGTCGCCCCGGCAAGCGCGGACTTCATCGCCAAGGCGGCACACGGGATTGCCGACGACCTGCTTCTCGCGATGCTGCTCGCGCGGCGCTGCCCGGCAATGGTCGCCCCGGCGATGAACCAGGCGATGTGGGACAACCCGGCGACGCAGGAGAACCTCGCCAGGATCCAAGGGCTCGGCATCGAGGTCGTGTCCCCGGAGGAGGGCGGCCAGGCGTGCGGCGAGCACGGCATGGGACGCCTTGCCGACGTCGCCCGCATCGTCGCGCGCGCAGAGGCGCGACTGCGTCCGCCGCTACTCGCCGGGCGCCGCGTCACCGTGAGTGCCGGCGCCACCTGCGAGCACATCGACCCGATGCGGATCGTCACGAACACCAGCACCGGCAAGATGGGCGTCGCCGTCGCCCAAGCCGCGCAATCGCTCGGCGCACGCGTCACGCTGGTCGCCGGCAGGCTGTCGGTCCCGCCCCCGCCCGGCGTCGAGACCGTCCGCGCCGAGACCGGCGCCGAGATGGGCGCGGCGCTCGCGCGCATCCTCCCCGGGACGGACCTGTTTGTCGCCGCCGCCGCGGTCGGGGACTTCAGGCCGGCCTCCCCCTCGGCCGGGAAGATCCCGTCCGGGAAGGGGCTGACGCTGAGGCTTGAGCGCACCGCCGACCTCTTGGGGGAGGCCGCCCGCCTGCCGGGCGCGCCCTACTGCGTCGGCTTCGCCGCCGAGACCGGGAACCTGGTCGCCAACGCCCGCAGGAAGATGGGGCAGAAGGGCGTCCCGATGATCGTCGCCAACGAAGTCGCGGACACCGTCGGCAGCGACGAGTGCGATCTGACGATCGTGGAGCCGGGCGGCACCACCCGGCTCGGCCGACTCACCAAGGGGGAGGCCGCCCTGCGCCTGCTGGAGCACGTCGCCGCCCGGCTGGACGCCGCCGCCAAGAAAGGCGGACGACCCGCGCGAGCGCGGAAGTCCGCCTGAGCAAGAAAACGGGAGTTGAGGGCTTTTGATGGAAATTGACACCAAAAGGCGTGGTTTTGGGGGTGTTTTGCCGGCATTTGCCTGGCGGAACGCATCCCATTCGGCGGCACAGCCGGGGCCGGGGCGATGACCCGGACGATCCATTGCGTGAAGCTCAAGCGGGAGGCGGAGGCGCTGGAGCGTCCGCCAATTCCCGGCGCGCTCGGCCAGCGCATCTTCGAGCGCGTGTCGGCCGAGGCGTGGCGCGGCTGGCTGGAGCACCAGAAGATGCTGGTCAACGAGTACCGGCTGAACCTGGCGGACAAGCGCGCGCGGCAGTACCTGCAGGAGCAGACCGAGCGCTACTTCTTCTCGGACGAGGAGGCGGACGTCGCCTCCGGTTACGTCCCGCCGGCCGAGAAGACGTGAGGGCGGAAGTCGACTGGGCCGGCGGGGTCGCGTTCCGCGCCACCTCCGGGAGCGGACACAGCGTGACGCTTGACGGCCCGCCGGACCACGGCGGCGAGAACCGGGGGATGCGTCCGATGGAGACGGTCCTGGTCGGGTGCGCCGGGTGCAGCGCGTTCGATGTGGTCCACATCCTCGGCAAGGCCAAGGTCGAGCTGGAGCGGTGCCGGGTGGAGATCTCCGGGGAGCGGGCCGCCACGGAGCCGAAGGTGTTCACCGCCATCCATCTCAAGTTCGCCCTGGCCGGGAAGGGACTGACCGAGGCGAACGCCAACCGGGCCGTGTCGCTGAGCGTGGAGAAGTACTGCTCCGCCCTGCGGATGTTGCAGCCCGCGGTGGCGATCACCCACGAGCTGTCAATCGGGTAGGCGCCTTGCGGATCCCGACCTTTCCGGCCGTTGTCGCCATGCGCGCCGTTGCGCTGGCGCTTGCCGTGGCGCTCTCGGTCCTGCCGGCCCGGGCGCAGCTGAGCCTGCTCGACGTCAAGCCCCCGACACTCTCCGCCGAGAGTTACGCGTTGCTGGACGTGCTGACCGGCGAGGTCCTTGCCGAGAAGAACGCCGATGTGAGGCTGCCGCCGGCGTCGCTGACCAAGATCATGACCGCCTACCTCGTGTTCAGCGCGATCAAGGAGGGGCGGCTCTCCCCGGACCAGCCCGTGACCGTCTCGGAAAAGGCGTGGCGCATGTCCGGGTCGCGCACCTTCATCGAGGTCGGCGACCAGGTGTCGGTGCGCGACCTGCTGCTCGGCGTCATCGTGCAGTCGGGGAACGACGCCTCGGTCGCGCTGGCCGAGGCGATCGCCGGCAGCGAGCGGAACTTCGCCGACCTGATGAACCAGCAGGCCGCCCTCCTCGGGATGGACAACACCCGATTCGAGAACTCGACCGGGCTGCCGGGCAAGGACCACTACTCCACGGCCCGCGACATGGCGATCCTCAGCCGCCGCACCGTGACCGACTTCCCCGAGCAATACCGGCAGTACGCGATCCGGGAACACACCTACAACGGGATCACCCAACCCAACCGGAACGGACTGCTGGAGGACTATCCCGGGGCGGACGGGCTGAAGACCGGGTACACCCGCCAGGCCCGCTACTGCCTCGCCGCGTCCGCCAAGCGGGACGACATGCGCCTGGTCAGCGTCGTGATGAAGACCCCCTCGGTCAGGAAGCGCGAGCAGGACAGCATCGCCCTTTTCAACTTCGGGTTCTCCAACTTCCGCTCGGTCGTCCTGTTCGAGGACACGCCCGAACTGAAGGAGCTGCGGGTCTGGGGCGGCGAGGCCGACACCGTGCCCGCGGGGGTCGACGGGACGCCCATCCCGCTGCTCCTGCCCCGAAACGACGCCAAGCTCTCGGCGGAAGTGCTGCCCAACCTGCCGATCCAGGCGCCGGTGAGCCAAGGCGACCCGCTTGGCGAGGTCCGGATCATGCTCGGCAACGAGACCATTCTCACGCGGACGCTGGTCGCCCTTGACGACATGCCGCAGGGAGGATGGATCAAGCGCGCCCAAGACTACATCAAGCTGAATTTCCTGGGCGGCACCTGACGTGGGGGACGCCTATCTCAACGGCGAATGGAAGCCGCTGGAGGAGATTCGGATCTCGCCGCTGGACCGCGGCTTCCTCTTCGGGGACGGGGTCTACGAGGTCATCCCCGTGAACGCCCGGAAGCCCTTCTTCCTGGACCGCCACCTGGAGCGGATGGGCAACTCCCTCGAATGGATCGGGATGGACAACCCGATGGGCAAGGAGGAGTGG
>CAZZIL010000379.1:0-2602 GCA_964654265.1 uncultured Gammaproteobacteria bacterium
CCGCGGCGACCGCTACGTCGTCAACGGGCGCAAGCACTGGATCACCGGCGGCGGGGTGTCCCGGCTACACCTCGTGTTCGCGCGGCTCGTCGAGGACGGGGAGGAGCGGGGGATTGCCGGGCTGGTCGCGGTGCGCGGCGAGACGCCCGGCCTGGTGATCGGCAGGCGCGAGCCGGCGATGGGTCTGCGGGGCCTTCCCGAGACCGAGGTG
The DNA here is from genome assembly GCA_964654265.1 of uncultured Gammaproteobacteria bacterium. Taxonomy (GTDB): domain Bacteria; phylum Pseudomonadota; class Gammaproteobacteria; order Tethybacterales; family CBDBMS01; genus CBDBMS01. The sequence continues at coordinate 212 of CAZZIL010000379.1, forward strand.
CTGTTCGAGAACATGGAGGTCCCCGCGGACATGGTCGTCGTCCCGCCGGAGGGGATCCGCCGCGGCTTTGCCGGGCTGATGAACGCGTACAACGCGCAACGCGTCGGCGCGGGCACGGTCGCCCTGGGGATCGCGCAGGGCGCCTACGAGGCGGCGCTGTCGCACGCGCTGGAGCGCCATCAGTTCGGGCGGCCGATCGCCGAGTTCCAGGGGCTGCAGTGGATGCTCGCCGACATGTCGATCGGCCTGACGGCCGCGCGCGCCCTGTTGCACGACGCGGCGGTCGGCGCCAAGGACGGGTTCCCGGAGATGTGCGCGGCCGCGCAGGCGAAGATCCTCGCGTCGGAGACCGCCGTCAAGGTGACGAACGATGCGCTGCAGATCCACGGCGCGAAGGGCTACTCCCGGAACATGCCGCTGGAGCGCATGGCGCGCGACGCGCGCATGTTCACGATCGGGGGCGGGACCGCGCAGGTGCTGCGCACCCAGGTGGCGGGCGCCATCCTCGGGATCAAGACCCCGCAGGGTAGGGAAGGCTACGCGAAGGCCGGGAAGAAAGGGGACGCCAGCTGATCGGCCGCCCGCGGACAGTCGGTGCCCACAGCTCCGGCAGGTGCGCCGCCACCGCCTTGATCTCGGCGTCCGCCATCTGCCACGGGTGACATCGGCGCGGCGCCCCGCCCGTCACACCTACGAGGCGCGCGCGCCCTCCCACCTGACAAGAAACGAGCACAGCGACGGGATCCCCGGCTCCCAGTCCAGCCGGGGGGTTTTCCAGACCACTCCCAGGTGGGCCAGGCTCCTCAGGGATTCGTCCGGATCGCGGCCGCCGGGGGTCGCGACACCCTCCACCGCGGCCATCAGCTCGGACGTGGTGAGCCGGGCGTCCCGCCCCCGGTCGTCGACCAGCCTCGACACGGCCTCCGCCTCACCCAGGACGCCCCGCTTTCTGATCTCGCCTCGGCGCTCGTCATAGAACGTCTGCAGCTTTTCGTTCACGGCGGCGATCCCCTTGTCCGCGTCCTCCAAGGTGATCCGCCGGGTCCCGCCCCGGGCGTGGGCCGCGTTCCAGGACTCGAAGCCAAGCTCCTGCACAAAGAAGGGATACCTCTGACTCTCCTCCACCAGGCTCTCCAGTGCGTCCGCGTCAACGGGCATCCCCGAGTCTCTTGCCGGCCTTGCCAAGGCGTCCCCGGCCGCCTTGTCGTTCTCCAGGCGGCCGATCCGCAACTCCGTGCAGCGTTCCCGGAAGCTGGCGTGCATCTCCCCGAGATGGGTCGGGAGACCCGGCGTGCCGGCAAGGACCGCCAGCAACGGGAGTCCCTCATCGACGCAGTCCTGGGTGGCCTGCAACAGGACCTTCCCGAGACCGACCGGCATCTCGTGCGCCTCGTCGACCATCAGCAACAGCGGCTTTCTCAGGTACCTGCGCAACGCTTTCCCGGCGGAGATCTCCGGGGAACGTCCGAGCGCCAACCGCGCACCGGCGTCAAAAAGGCTGACCCCCGCCCCCTTGATCCTTGGCCAGACGCCCGCCGTCTCGGCCGCCAGCACGCTCGCCAGGGTGACCGAATCGCCAACCATGTCATGGGTGTCGAGCTCGATGACGCGCCCCTTCCCGCCCGCCGCCGTCTTGCAGAGCTCGGCGAGAAGGGCCGTCTTTCCGTTGCCGCGCGGGCCGTGGAGGATGACAGCGCCCCCCTCCTTCCCGCTCTGGACCAATCCCAGTCGCCACGCCAAGTAGGCGGCGGCCTTCTCGTGCCCGGCCCTCAGCGGGGGAAACACTCCCGCATCGGGCCGGAAAGGATTGTCAAGGGACAGTCTCATCCCCCAATGATACCGCCATCAACCTCGCCGGGCACCCGGCGGGCGCTGCCGGCGCAAGCGCGGCCGCGCCGCGACGCGGCAGGCACGTGTCGGACCGGGGGATCGGCGCCCCGTCCTGGGAAGGCGGGAGATGCCGGTCGATCCGCCGACGTGGCCGGTCTACAGGCCCGACAGGTGCGCCGCCACCGCCTCGATCTCGGCGTCCGTCATCCGCTTGGCGACGGCGTTCATGATCTCGTTGTGGCGCTCGCCTGAGCGAAAGCGTCTGAGCTGCCCCGCGAGATAGGTCGGGACCTGCCCGGCGAGCCGGGGAAACTCCTGGGGGATCCCCATCGCGCCCGCGCCGTGGCAGGCGGCGCAGGCGGGTATCCCGCGGTCGGGCAGCCCCCCGGCGTGGATCTCCCGGCCCGCCGGGTCGTCCGCCGCGCCGTGGGTCCCGGTCCACGGCGGCTGCGACGACAGGAAGGCCGCAAGGGACACGAGGTCCGATTCGTCGACGGCGGCGAGCATGGCCCCCATCACCGGGTCCTTGCGGGCGCCGGTCTTGTAGTCCGACAGCTGCTT
>CAZZIL010000380.1:0-6001 GCA_964654265.1 uncultured Gammaproteobacteria bacterium
TGCCGCACGAGCGCGGCCAACGTCTACGCGATCGGCGACGTGGCCGGCGGCGCGATGCTGGCGCACAAGGCGGAGGAGGAGGGGGTGTTCGTCGCCGAGACCCTGTCGGGGCAGAAGCCGGAGGTGAACCACGAGGCGATCCCCTGGGTGATCTACACTCACCCGGAGATCGCGTGGGTCGGCCAGACCGAGGCGGCGCTGAAGGCCAAGGGCGTGGACTACCGCAAGGGCGCGTTCCCGTTCATGGCCAATGGCCGCGCGCGCGGGCTGGGCGAGACGGAGGGGATGGTCAAGCTGATCGCCGACGCCGGGACGGACCGGCTGCTTGGGGCCCAGATCCTCGGGGGCAACGCGTCCGACATGATCGCGGAGGCGGTGATGGCGATCGAGTTCATGGCCAGCGCGGAGGATGTCGCGCGCACGGTCCACGCGCACCCGACGCTCTCGGAGGTCGTGAAGGAGGCCGCGCTCGCGGTGGACGGCAGGGCGATACACATCTAGGGGTCATGCGGGCGCAAGGGGAGGTGGCGCCGCACCCGACGCACATCGGCGCGTCCATGGACCTCTGCCTGCTGGTGGAGGATCCGATCGTCGAGTGGCACCGCGCATTGGTCGAGAGGGGGATGCTCCACGACGACGCGGAGCAGGCCCGGCTCGTGGGCCGGCTGCAGGAGTTCTCGAAGGCCGTGTCGATGCGGATCAGCCAAGGAGAGGACAACTCCGCGAAGCCCTCGTGGTTGCGGCGGCTGGTCGACGGGCTGAGAAGCAACGGCGCCGCCCCGGAGGGCCCGGTAGGTCTGTACATCCACGGCTCCGTCGGCACCGGGAAGAGCATGCTGATGGACGCGTTCTTTCTTCAGACCCCGGTCAACCGGAAGATCCGGGTGCATTTCCACTCGTTCATGCAGAGGTTGCACCGCGAGATGAAGCAGCTCGAGGCGGAGTCGGATCCGCTGGCGGTCGTCGCCGCGAAGATCGCCGGGCGCCACCGCCTCGTCTGCTTCGACGAGTTCCACGTGTCGGACATCGCGGACGCGATGATCCTGCACCGGCTCCTCGGGCTGCTGCTCGACGCCGGGGTTCGATTCGTCATGACCTCGAACTACGCGCCGCAGGACCTGTACCTGAACGGGCTTGCGCGGGACCGCTTCCTCCCGGCGATCGAAGTGATCCGCTCGCGCATGGGGGTGCTGGAGCTGGACGCGGGCCAGGACTACCGCCTGCGGCAGCTGTCGAAGGGGAAGGTCTACCTCCACCCCCTGGGGGAGGGGAGCGACCACGAGTTGCGGCAGGCGTTCGACCGCCTCGCGAACGGGATCTCGGTCCGGCCCGGCGTGCGGGTGAACAACCGGGAGATCCCCGCGGTCGCGCGGACCACCGGCGCGATCTGGTTCGACTTCGACGTCCTGTGCGGCGCCGGGCGCTCGCAGTCCGACTACTTGGAGCTTGCGGACCGGTTCGCGACGGTGCTGGTGTCGAACATCCCGTCGCTGTCGGGGGAGGCCGACCGGGACCGGTCGCGACGCTTCACGTTGCTGGTCGACGTGCTCTACGACGCGCGCGCCAAGCTGATCTGCTCGGCGGCGCTCCCGCTGGACCGCCTCTACGGGAGCCTGGACGGCGGCGAGTCGGGGCGCACCATCAGCCGCCTTCGGGAGATGCAGTCGAGGGAGTACCTGCGCCAGCCCCTTGCCGGGCACGCGGTCGCGCTGGTGTAGGCGCGGGACCCGGCCGCGGGGCCGCCGTCCGGGCCGTTGCCCGTGGAATAGAATCGCGCGGGGGCCGACTGGTCGGCAGCCCCGCCAGGGCCATGGAATCCAAGACATTAGTCGCGCACCTCAAGAAGACGCTTGACCTGGAGGCGCGGGCCAACGCCGACGCGGTCAACGGCGTGCCGAGAAGCGACGCGACCGAGCTCACCGGGGCGGAGAACGACATCATCACCGAGGTGAGGAAGGAGGGGCTCGTCAACATCGACGAGCTCAACCGCGCGATGGACGCGATGGACCGCCAGGTCGCCGAGTGCGCCGAGAAAAAACGGGACATGGAGGCGGAGCTGCTCGCGGTGTACAACCAGAAGCCTCCCCGGCCGCCCGGCCACGAGCAGGCGGCGCGCGAGCTGGAGCAGGCGCAGGCGCACCTCAACATGTTCATGAAGCGGCACCGGCTGCGCCGCAAGGCGCGCGTCCCCGACAGCCGGTTCTGGATCTTCAGCCTGGTCGTCGGCGTCGCCGTGGCCGAGGGCCTGGTCAACAGCTTCTTCTTCGCCCAGGCGTCGGACTTCGGACTGCTCGGCGGCTTCTTCCAGGCGTTCTTCGTCAGCGGGGTCAACGTGGGGTTCTCTTTCCTGGGCGGATATTTCGCGATGCGGCAGGTGTTCCACCGGAGCCCGGGGCGCAAGTTCGCCGGGGTGCTCGGCCTTCTGGCGACTGCCGCGGTCGTTCTGACGATCAACCTGATGGCGGCGCAGTACCGGGGGCTGCTTGAGCTCGGCGTGGACGACCCCGAGCGGGCCGTCATGACGCTGGCCCTCGCCCTCGACTTTTCCGGGGCGCTCAACTCGCTCAACTCGGCCCTCCTGGTCCTGATCGGCTTCCTTTGCGCGTTCTTCAGCGTCTGGAAGGGGTTCCGGGCGGACGATCCCTACCCGGGCTACGGGGACATGCACCGCGATGTCGAGGCCGCCAAGGACGAGCTGCACGACCTCGAGGACCAGGCCGACGACCTTCTCCAGGACTGGCGGGGTCACGTCAACGAGCAGATGGTCCGGATCAGGGACCAGCTGGTCGACCTAGGGGCGTCCCTGGCCAAGGCGCTGGACGGGTGCCGGACACACAAGCGGCAAGTCGACGAGTTCTCAAGCGAGCGGCTCGGCGCGATCGCCCGGCAGCTGCTGACGTTCTACCGGGACGAGAACCGCCGGATACGCGCCTCGCCGCCGCCCGCGTACTTCGACCGTTACCCGGACGGCGCGGAGTTTGAGATGGGGCCGGTCCGCGAGAAGGCCCTGGAGAACGGGCGGCGGATCGAGGCGCTGGAGCGGCAGGCAAAGGCGTTCAGCGCCGAGATCGCGGAGCTGGCGAAGGCGATCGAGAAGCGGATGAGCGTGATGCGGACCTCCGACTGATGGCACGCCGTCGCCGCAGGGGAGGGTCGGCCCCGAAGCAAGCCGCGGGCGTGGCCATCTTGGCCGTCTGCTTCGCGATCATGGCCGGCCTGGGCTGGCTGTTCCTGCACCTGAAGGAGCAGCAGGCCCGTTTCGACCCGGAAACGTTCTGCCCGCTTGACGGCCGGCACGACCGGACGGCGATCCTGATCGACGCGAGCGACCCGCTGAGCGCGACCCAGGTCAAGCGGGTGCGCGAGCACATCGAGGACCTCAGGCTCCACCTGGAACTCCACGAATGGGTGGGGCTGTACGTCCTCGGCGAGGACAACCTTGTGCTGCCCCGGCCGGTGTTCGCGCTCTGCAATCCCGGCAACGCGGAGCAGGCGAACCCGCTGTACGAGAACCCCGACAGGATCCGGCGCCAGTTCGCCGAGCGGTTCCAGGCGCCGATGGTCGAGGCGGTCGAGCGGCTGGCCGAGGAGAACACCGAGGAGCAGTCGACCTCGCCGATCCTGGAGATGGTGAGGGCGGTCGCGACGGACCGCGGCTACCGGTCGTCCGGGCGCCGAAGGCTCGTGATCGTCTCCGACATGCTGCAGAACACGCCGCAGTACTCGCACTACTCGGGTGAGCCCGACTTCGGGGCCTTCCGGGAGAGCGGGTACGCCGGCGACTTCCTGAACCTCTCGCTGCTCGACGTGGACGTGGAGATCCTGTACCTGAAGCGGACCAAGACGGCGGCCCTGCAGACATACGGGCACGTGAGGTTCTGGGAGCAGTACTTCGACGCGGTCGACGCCTCTTTGGGGCGGGTCGAGCCCGTGCTCTGACATGGAGGTCAAGCGGCCCACGGCGGAGGACGCCCGCGACCGGGGTCACCGGATCGGCTACCGGGTTGCGCGCACGTCCGGGGGGTTGCTCACCTATCCCCCGCTGTACGTCGTCGCCGGCGCGACCCTTTGCGCGAGCTTCGGCGCGATGCGCTCCGACCTGGCGGTCGGCGGGCTGGTCCTGTGCGGACTCATCTCCCTGTACGGCTACCTGGCGAAGTCGGCCGACGACCTGGAGCCCGCCCAGGTCGGCGACAACTGTTACTTCATCGGCTTCGTATACACGCTGGTGGTGATCAGCCTGTCGATCTATTTCGACAGGGGGGAGGGGGCCGGCGAGTTCGACAGCCTGCTTCAGGCGGTGTCGGTTGCGCTGGTCACGAGCATCTGGGGGATGCTGATGCGCTTCGTCCTGGCCCACGGGGAGAAGGAGCCTGAGCAGCTGCTGGACCGGAAGATCCGCCAGGTCAGCACCGATGTGTCGAGGCTGTCGATCAGCCTGGAGAACTCGGTCGCGGCGACCAACGAGTACGCGGCCCAGCTGAGGAAGGAGACCCAGGGCCTTGGCCAGGAGCTCAACAAGGAGTTCGCCGGCCTGATCGAGGGGCTTGCCGAGAAAGTCGAGGAGGGGCTGTCCCGCGTTCACTTCCAGCGGGTCCACGACGAGCTCAAGCGGGCGGTCGACGGGCACATCGGAACGGTCGGGCTCGCGATCCGCTCCCTCGACCGCGTCACCGACAAGTTCAACCCGACCTTGGCGGAAATCAACCGCTCCGCGACTGCCCTCGCGGAGGCGTCCGACCTCTTCAAGAAGTCGGTCGGCGACCCCGACTGGAAGCGGATGGGCGATTCGCTGCGGGGGTTCTCCGAGCAGGTGTCGGGCGTGGGCGCGGCGATCGACTCGATGCTCAGCCACTACAGGCGGCTGTCCACCGGCGCAAGCAACGACCTGCGCCGCATGGAGGAGGTGCGCAAGAACCTCCAGGTGCTCGTCGGCGACCTGCGCAAGGACATCGACGGGATGGTCAAGCTGAAGGGCGAGTACCGCAAGACGTTCGAGGACGCGGCGGACGACGCCCTCAAGGAGACGCACAAGCTGTACGCGCGCCTGATCGGCGGCGCCGAGATCGCGATCGCCAACAGCAAACGGCTCGGCGAGCTGGGCGACGACATCCGCTACCTGGCCGAGAAGATCGAGGACCTGAAAGGGAATGTTGCCAAAGAGTGAGCGCGCCCGCCAAAGCACGATCTCGCTCACGCAGACCGAGATCATGTTTGTCCTCGCCGCGCTGGTCCTGGTCCTGCTGCAGCAGAAGAGCTTCGAGAACGAGCGGCTCATGGTCGAGAACGCGCGACTCGTCCAGGAGAGCGGAGGGGCGGCGATCGTGGAGGAGGCCGCCGACGGGCGCGCGGTGACGCCCGGCCCCGGCGAGGGGGAGGAGGCCGAGCCCCTTCAGAGGATCAGGCGCACCTTGGTGGAGACGGGCAACCTTGCGCCGGGACTGGAGGACGTCCCGGGGGAGGACGATCGGGTGGTGAGGGCGGTGGAGCGGATGTCGCGGAACAGCGCAGGGATGCGCCTCGACCAGCCGGTCAAGGACATACTGGAACGCGCGCGCCAGGAGAATCTGGCGCCCGGCGCGCGGACCGACAGCGAGGTCGCCGCGGAGATGTTCCGCCTGGCGAAGGCGCAGCACGCGCGGGAGCGCCCCGCCGACCCGGGCGTGCCGGGAGCCCCGGCCGCGCAGCATCCGCGCGGCAACCTCGCCGACATGGTCGGCTTCGACCCGTGTTGGGAGAAGGTCGTCAACAATCGGGTCAGCTACCACCTGACATACTCGACGGTCTACGACCGGGACACCGACCGCTACCGGATTCGTCCGGCATGGGACGAGGCGGTCACCGTGGTCAAGGCGGACATCGACGGGCCGATGTCCGCGCTGAGGGACCACCCGACAGGATGGGTCGACCGGGACACGTACGCGGAGTTCGGCCGGCGAATCGACCTGGCCCGCCGGATGAGCTATGGGCGCGGCTGCCGGTTTGTGACGAAGATCAACGA
>CAZZIL010000381.1:0-1565 GCA_964654265.1 uncultured Gammaproteobacteria bacterium
GCAACGCAATCCGCAGTCTCGCCACTCCCGTCCCGGCACGCACCTTGCCCACCGTCTCGGGTCGGCCCGGACGGCAGACCGCTTCTCCGTCGAACTGCCACCGAGTCGGTGCCCGACTCCCCGGTCCATGCACACATTGCCGACCGACCGACAGGGGCGACCGCGTGGGACAACGCATCAGGCAAACCGGGTGTCGGTCGATCGTGCGCGGGAAGCGGGTCGGGAGCACGGGCGCACCCCGGTTCGGTGAGGGACGTGCGAGCGCCCTTTGCGCGCCGCCCCGGCCACCTACGGGTGGTGTTACCGTTACGACCCCAAAACGGTGTATCATTGCAGGCCTATGGGAAAACCCACCGGCAATCCGTTCAGGCCCGTTCCGGGACTTGTGCCGCCCTTGAGGGTCGGCCACGCCGAGCCCGCGGCCGCCTTGGCGCGGCGGCTGGAGAAGGTGCGCGACGACGACGGCGGGGGCATCATCGTCCTCTACGGCCCGGACGGGAACGGCAAGACGGCGTTGCTCGGTGAGCTCAAGGGGCAAGCGACCACGGCCAAGCTGCGGCACCTTGCCCTGGAGGGCGAGCTGATGGCCGGGGGTGTCACCGCCTTGGCGCAGGCGATGGCACCCAAGAAGATGCTCGATCTCGGCAACATCAAAGGACTCGTGAGGCGTGCGCTCGGCAAGACCGCCGGGGATGAACCTCAGGCATCGGACACCGGGATGTCAATCGGCGACGCCCTGCACAAGGCGTTGCGAGCGTCACCCTTGGTGCTGGTGGCCGACGATGCCGACGGGATGCCGGCGGAACTCGGGCGCAGCCTCCTTCAGGCAGCGGAGGAGTGCGTCGCCAACCGCTTGCCGTTGCTGGTCGTGCTTGCCGGGACACCGGGATTGGCCGCTCATCTCGAGAGGATGGTCCCCGGAGCCTGGGGACGCAGCATGCAGCTGCGGATCGGCTGCCTGGAGTCGGACGAGGCCGCCAGCAACGCCCTGGCAATCCCCGCAAGGAACGCCGGCATGCCGATCGACACGGACGCGCTGGAGCTGCTCGTGCGGGAGAGCCGGCGCCACCCGGCGTTCATCCAGCTGCTCGGTTACGAAGCTTGGCGGGTGGCCCACGGCCGGGAGGGCTCCCAGCGAATCGCAATGGAGGACGCCCAAAAGGGGATCGCGTTGATGCGCCAGGGACTGCGCGAGGTCTACGGCAAGCGGCGCGCCGAGATAGAGCGGCGCAACCTGCTGGCCGAGGCGGAGGCGCTGTCGAGGATGGTCGTCTCCCGGGAGCAGGGCGCGCCGCCGCTCACCGGGGAGGAGCTGGTCGGCGCCATCGAGGGCGTCGCCTCGGCCAACGGCCACGACACGGGCACGGTCATCGAGGAGCTGTCGCGCTTCGGGCTGATCTGGCCCACGTCCGACCAGGCCTGGGAACCCGGAATTCCGTTGTTGTGCGCGTTCTTGGCCACGGCGAAGGGCAAGTCTGCCGAGTGACGGCGCCCGGCCGCGGCGGGAGAGCCGCCCCGGTCAGGATCCCGTCGCCAGGCGCTCCGCGATCTGCACCGCGTTCAGC
>CAZZIL010000382.1:0-2003 GCA_964654265.1 uncultured Gammaproteobacteria bacterium
GTTGTGAGGAAGTATACCCGATACCTTCCTTGGAGTCAACCGCCGCCTCCCCTTGTGCGCGAAACGCCCTCCCGCAAGGGTGACCAAGGCGATTCGACGGACCACCTGATCCTCCTCGGGCCGGCCAGCCTCCCGGTCGAACTGCGCGCCCCTTTCCTGCCCACGGAAGAAGCGCCGGCCACTTCTGCCGGGATTGTCCCGGCTTCTTCGCGGGCTCATCAACGAAGACGAGGACGACGACGCAGGGATGCTCAGCCTCGCGCGAATGATCGAGATGGGTTGGGCACGCTTGCGCCAGTCTCCCCGGCAAGTGCCGCGCGACCGGCGGGCGGCAGGTCCGTTGGGTGTATCATCCAAGGGATGGTCAAGCCACGGACAAATCCGTTCCGACCCGGTGCGGGACGGTTTCCCCCGCTGAGAGCCGGGCACGATGAGGCCTCCGAGTACTTGTCGGACGGGCTGGACGAACTCGGGAACAACGAGGGCGGGGACACTGTCGTCCTCTACGGTCCGCGCGGCAACGGAAAGACGGCGTTGCTCGGCGAGCTTCGCCGGAGGGCAAAACGCAGAAAGGTGCGCATCATTGGGCTCCAGACGGGTGAGATGGCGCCCAGCTCAGCCACACTGCCGAAACTGCTGGCAGCCGAGACGGCGAGTCCCCGCCGGAAGGTCAAGGGAGCGAAGGCACACGCTTTCGAGTTCGGCGGGGGAGTGGAACTCGAAGACCCGGAGGAGCCCTCTGCCACGGAGGCGTTGCGCAGGCATCTGAACAAGCCGCTGTTGTTGCTGGTCGACGAGGCGCACGAGATGCCGACCGGCTTCGGGAAAATCTTGCTGCAGGCTGCGCAAGACTGCGTCAACGCGGGATCCTCGTTGCTGTTGGTCCTCGCTGGCACACCGGTCCTCCCGGCTCACCTCGGGAAAATGCACGCCAGCTTCCTGGAGCGCTGTGAGAAGTTGCGGATCGGCCGCCTGGAGACGGACGAGGCAGTCCGCGAAGCCTTGGCCACCCCGGCCAAGAACTCCAGGATGCCGATCGACGAGGACGCCTTGGGGTTGCTGGTGGCGGAGAGCCAGAGGTATCCCTTCTTTGTGCAGAAGCTTGGCCGCGAGTCCTGGAATGCGGCCCACAAGCGCAAGGGAACCCGACGGATCACCGCGGCGGACGCGGAGAAAGGGATCTCCATCGTGAGGAGAAAGCTGCGGACATTCTACGGCGATCGCCGCCGCGAGACCGACAAGCAGAGTGTCTTGAGCGAGGCGGAGGCTGTGTCGAGGGCGGTCATCGGCAAAAAAGCGAATGCTCCTCTGCTCACCACGGCGGAGCTGGTGGCCGCGGTGGAGGATGCCGCGACCCCCAATGGCTGGAAGCCAAGCAAGACGCTGGAAAGGCTGGCGCACCTTGGGGTGGTCTGGGAGACCTCCGAGCCGGACTACTGGGAGCCGGGAATTCCGTCGTTCTGTTCGTACCTGGTCGAGAAGCAGGGCGTGCCGGTCCCGGAGTGACGGGACCGTGATGGCGCGCCGAGCCCATCCTCTCCCCGCGTGCGCGCCACGGCGAACAGCCGGGTGGTCGCGGGGGAAAGGGAGGCGCCAGGCGCCGCAGGAGGCCACGCCCACCAACCACTCGGGCGGGCGATCGACCCGGCAGGGCCGGGCACCGGCAAGTCAAGCGGGTTTGGGCGAGACTCCCGGGCGACAGGGAACGCCAGTGCTCGCGATGTGTGCCGGGTTCGCTTGGGACGGGCCGGCCCGCGTCCTCCTGCCAAGCGGCGGACAGCGGTCCTCGCGGCACAGCCAGAGCCCCAAAATAGCAAAGGCCGCGCAAGGCGGCCTTTGAGGCGGCAGCACGCTGCGCGCCGGTTGTGAGGAAGTATACCCGATACCTTCCTTGGAGTCAACCGCCGCCTCCCCTTGTGCGCGAAACGCCCTCCCGCAAGGGTGACCAAGGCGATTCGACGGACCACCTGATCCTCCTCGGGCCGGCCAGCCTCCCGGTCGAA
>CAZZIL010000383.1:0-3965 GCA_964654265.1 uncultured Gammaproteobacteria bacterium
CTGGCGGGGGGCGGACGGCGCGACCGTCGCCACCGCGTGGGCGCCCCTCGCATCCGACACGGAAGACCCCTTCGACTGGACCGACGAGCGCTACCGCGCCTCGGGCCAGACCTTCGCCGAGGACCTGGCGGCCGTCGCCGCCGCCGGCGTCGAGCGCCTCGACTACGACGCGGCGCTCGTGCCGCTCGGCTTCGACCCCGCGCGCCTCGACGCGGGCGCGCTCGCCTACGTCCCGGCCGACGCGCAGCTCGACGCGCACGCCGGCGTCGAGACCCGCCGGGTCGCCGCCATCGAGGGCGGCGCGCTCGTGCTCGAGGCCGCCCCGGACCTGGCCCCGGCCGCGGGCGCGATGGCCGTGCTCGAATCGCCCGACGTCGAGCCGCGCCTTTGGCGGGTCGAGGAGGTCCGAGAGCGCGGCGACCTCACCTTCGACGTGCGCTGCCGCGCTTACCATCCGGACCGGTACGCGGCCGTCGAGGAGGGCCTGGTCGTCGCCGAGCCCGACCTCACCCTCGTCCCGACGGGCGCGCTCCCGGCCCCGGCCGCCGTCTCCATCTCCGAATACCTCTACATCGAGTCGGGCCACGCCCACGTCGCCGTCGTCGTCGGCGTCTCCGCGGCCGGGCGCGAGGACCCGCGGATCGCCTACGCCGAGGTCGAAATCCTCACTCCCGGCGCCGCGGGCTACGTCCCGCTCGGCTCCACTTCGGCCGGCGAGCTCGAGCTGCGAGACGCCGAGACGGGCGGATACCGCGCCCGCGCCCGCCACGTCGGCGAGCCGGCTTCGGCGCGCAGCGCCTGGACCGAGTCGCCCGCGACCGAGGTCCGGGGCAAGCTCGCGCCGCCGGCTCCGCCCGCGAACTTCCTCGTCGACGCGCTCCCCGACGGCACGCGCCGCTACCGCTGGCGCCCGGCCGCCGACCCCGACCTCGCCGGCGTCCAGCTCGCCGCCGCCGGGGGCGCCGCAGGCGCCGCCCCGCCCGACTGGGACGACATGACGCCCCTGCACGCGGGCGTCCTCACCGCCGACCATTACGAGAGCGTCGAGCCCTTGAGCCGGGGCGCCTGGCGGATCGCGGCGAGGTCGGTGGACACGTCCGGCATCCCCTCGGAGCCCGTCTTCGTCCTCGCCGAGCTCGGCCCGAGCCGCGGCCACGAGGCCTTGCTGTGGGATTGCCCTTCGGCGACCGGCTGGCGGGGGGTAGCGTCGGGCGGGACGCGCTCCGACGACGGCCGCGACGCCCTGGAGGCCGACCCCGGCTACGACTGGGACGCCGCCCCCGCCTGGGACGATTGGCTCACCTGGGCGGGCGGCGACGGCGGGCAGCACCAGGCGTCGGAGCTGCGGTACTCGCCGCCGAGCGTCGATCTCGGCGTGGTCCTGACTTTCGGGCTCGCGTGGTCGGGCGAGTCGTCCGGCGACGTGGCGTTCCGGGCGCGATCTAGCGAGGACGCGAGCGATCTGAGGCCCTTCCCCTGGGCGCCCGTCTCGCCGGGCGATTTATTCACCGCCCGCTACGTCCGGGTCGAGTGGAGAGCGTCGAGCGACGACGATCTCGAGACGCCCGTATGGCTCGATCACCTGTGCTGGTCCGTCTTGGCGCCCGCCGCCGAGGAGCGCCTGCGAGACGTCCGCACGTCGACCCTGGCCGCGAGCGCGATCCGCCCCGGCGCCCGCGAGCTGCCCACCGCCCTCGCCGCCGTCACCGACGTCGATCTCACGCTCCAGGGCGTGGCCGCCGGCGCGAGTTGGGTCCTCCTCGCCAAGCGCCCTGCGCCCGTCGTCGTCGTCTACGACGCCGACGGCGCGGCCATCGACGCCACCATCGACGCAGTCATCAGGGGGATCCCCGCATGAGCTGGCCCACCGACGATCTGGCCACCGCCTCCCTCGAGAGCGGCGCCGCCCGCCCCGACCGCTCCGCCTTCCTGACCCTCTTCCGGAGGGTCAAGGAGATAATCGCCGCCCGCGCCGCCGCGAACGGCGTCGCGCCTCTGGACGGCGCCTCCAAGGTCCCGGCCGCCAATCTGCCCAGGAGCGAGGCGGATGGCGTCGCGGCCCTGGACGCCGCCTCCAGGGTGCCGCGCGCCCAACTCCCGGCCGACGTCGCCTACCTCGACGGGTCGGGCTTGCTTCCTCGCGCCAACCTCCCCTCCGCGAGCCGCTCCCGGGAGGGCATCGTGAGGCTCGGCGACGTGGGCAGGGTCAAGTCGGTCGAGGTGACGCGCAGCACCACGGGGGCCGGCGAGACCGTGCACGACGTCACCCTCGGCGCCTCCATCTCCCCAGCCGGCGTTCTCACGCTCTCGCTTGTCGTCATGCTGCACGACGATCCCTCGGACCGGGCGCTCGATCCGCCGCCGCCTCCTCCGCCTCCTCCGCCTCCTCGGCCTCCTCGGCCTCCTCCGCCTCCGCCGCCGTCCCAGCTGCCATGAGCTCCGCATCGTATTCCCAGGACGCCCATCGGGCCTACCTGCGCCGCCTCGCCGCGCTCCGCCCGGTCCGCAATCCCGACGCCACCCGTCGCGAGGCGCCGGTCGCGGAGTGGCTCGGACCCGACCTCGCCGCCGCCGTCAGGCGATGGGCGGCGGGGCCGGTCGAGGAGCGGCCGTGGGCGACCGACGATCCCACCAATACGCCGGGATCGCGCTGGCTCATGTCCGATCCGGTGGCCACCTTCCTCGGGCGGCGCCTGGAGGCCGCCGTGTCCGGCCTGATGGGCCGCCGGACCCGGCTCTCGCAGGGATCGGTCAACGTCTGGTCCCCGGGCGTCCCTCTCGTCCCCCACAGGGACCTCTTCCCCGACGGGCATCTGGTCCTCATATGGACGCTGCTCTACGACGGCGAGGCCGGGTGGCCCATCTACCTCGATCGCCCGGACGGGACGGACGCTTACGACTCCTCCGACCTCGCGCGCGGCCTGCTGTTCGCCTCCGGCGACGTGCTTCACTGGCGCGACCCGTTTCCCGGCCGCCGCGCGGTGACCGCGATCCTGCGCTACACCTTCGATCCTGGCCGCCGACGCCTCGACCGGGAGAGCAGACGCCACCTCGCGCGCCACGGCCAGGCGGAGCTCGAGGGCGCGCCGCCGTCCGAGGCGGACGCCCGGCGCACCCTGGCGATCATCGATCGGGCGCGCGGATTCTCGGGGCCCGGGGGGGCGTCCATCGAGCGGGAATGGCTGTCCCCGGCCGACGTCGAACGCATCCTCGCGCTGGGCCCCGATGCGCTGTCGCCGCCCACGCCGAGCAAGGTGCTGCCGCATGGAGAGAGCGAGGGCGTCGTCGACGCGAGCCACCGCGAGAGCACCACGAGGTGGCTCCTTCCCGCGGGCTGCGAATGGCTCATTGAGCGCCTGAGCCGGACGGCTCGCCAGCGATCCGCGGCGTTCGGCGTCCATGACCACCTAGTCCATGGCGGCTCGGATTTAGTGACCTACGCCGCGCCCTCCGCGGGGTTCGGGTGGCACGCCGACACCGTCCCCGGCGCTCCCACCGAACGCCGGCGACTATCGATCTCCGTGCTCCTGTCCGCCGCCGAGCGCGGCGGCCTCTTCGAGCTCGACCACAACCATCTGCCCGACATCCGCGTCGGCGACGCCGTCATCTTCCGCCCCGACATCCTCCACCGCGTCACCCCCGTCGAGCGCGGTACGCGCGTCTCCCTCATCTCCTGGTTCGAGTCACCCCTCGCAAAAAGTCAAACGGCCGTTTGACATAGTCAAACCATTTGGCAACCATATTTCGCGATCATTTTCGGAGTTTTTTCGCGATCCTCTAGTCAGCGGCGGGCGAGCTCGATGCGCCAGCGCTCGCCGTCCAGACGGTGCTCGGTCCGGTACTCGGCCTCGAAGCCGCCGCCCTCGCGGTCGAGCTCCGGCGCCAGCGTCTCCTCCATGACGTAGCGGCCGTGCTCCTCCAGGGCTTCGGCGACCGCGGGCGAGCCGGAGACGACGGCGAGCCGG
>CAZZIL010000384.1:0-2902 GCA_964654265.1 uncultured Gammaproteobacteria bacterium
AGCCGAAAGCGCTTTTGCGTACCGGGCTTGACCCCCCAGACGGAAAACCTCCCCGGCAACCTCCTGCACGGTGACAAACGTGAACGGATGGACTGCAATCAGGTCCGTCCGGCCAATGCGCAGGAAATTCAGCAGGACGGACGTGTCGAGAACAACAATCATCGGAAAACTCGCGCGACCGGGTCAGTCCTGCCGCGCCTCCATCGCAAGGTCCAGCAGGTCTCCCTCATCGACCGCCAGCTTCCTGCCGACATACAGTAGCCGACCGTTCACGTTTGTCACCGTGCAGGAGGTTGCCGGGGAGGTTTTCCGTCTGGGGGGTCAAGCCCGGTACGCAAAAGCGCTTTCGGCTGGTCACATCGAGCAGTGGAGTCGTATAGGCCCTGCAGAAGCCAAGATGTATCGTGGCCTTCTGGCAGCAGGAATCGGGGAAGGGGAGAGCGAGGCCATTGCGGTCGCGCTAAACCGTGGTTACGGCCTGTCGCTTGACGACGAAGAAGCGATCAAGCACGCCGAGACCAAGGCGCATGGGCTCGGCAAACCCCTTGTCATCCTGCGGACAAGGGATATCGTCGTGGATCTCATCGAGAGTGGGGAACTCTCGTTCGAACAGGCCGATTCGTTTCTTGCCGAATGGGCGGCCAAGCACAAGTTCAAACTCAAGATTTCCTCGTTCAGAGAGTGTGTGGGTGATCATCGCAAGCGTTGACCGAGGGCGCGGCAACACTCCCCACGGCAGAGGGGTGCTCCGATTTCCCGCCTGCCGAGAGGTGGGTGGTTGCCTTGCGGGGTGGGGTCCCGGGCGACGCGGAGGGTTGCGCATTCTGGTCGACACCGCCGACGGCTCTGCGTCCCGCCGCCAACGCGCGGCGGACCGCCCTGAAAACCACAGACGAGGGGGAGATTTGCCACATGGCCCACTTTCCCGGCAAGGCTGCCAAGGAATGGGGTAGAATGACGGGACCCTCGGAGACTGAAGCGTGCCATGACCAAGACCCTTGCGAAAAACGTTGGCGGGATCTCCCCATCGGTGCGACACGATGAGCCGGACCTGAAGCACACGACCCGGTCGCGCGCGCGGAAGGCAGGGCCAAGGAGAAAGTCCCGCGTTGCGCACGCGCCCCCGGCGCCCGTCCCACCTGTCCGGGACGATCCGGCGGTCCACGGCGACCCGACGCTGATAGGGGAGCGGCTAGGGCTTGTGCGAAAGCGGCGCGGCCTAAGCCAGCAGGACGTGGCGGATGCCATCGGCCTGCCTGTCACCGACGTGGCGGACATAGAGAACGACAGGCGAGATGTGTCTGTGGAGGAGATTTCCGGGCTTGCGGCAACCCTTGGGTGCTCGGGGGCATTCCTGCTGAAGCAGGATTACAGCGGCAACAACCTGTTCCCGGTGCTGTGCAAAGTGCTGGCGGAGACCGGGAACATGGGCAGGGTCAACCCCCCGGAGCACCGGGCGCTCGACTTGTGCCATGAGGGGGAGAAGCTGCGCCGCTTCTTGGGCCAGCCCGGTACCCCGGCGCTTCCGATCTATCGCGGGCAGGTGACGGGCGCGTGGATGGCCGTCCAGCAGGGAGGGATCGTTGCCCGGGAGGAGCGCAAACGACTGAGTGTCGGGAACGGCCCCCTCCATGACATCAGGAAGACCATTGGCGACCAAGGGATCTGGGTGGCGTCGATCGAGTTGCCCAAGCACTTGTCAGGGCTGTTTGTGGACCACACCGCAATCGGGACGGCAGTCTTCGTCAACCGGGAGCACGGACTGGTGCGGCAACGGTTCTCGTACGCGCATGAGTACGCGCACGCCCTCTTTGACCGTGACAGCGATCGTGTCGCGATCGCCACCCGGGGCGAGAACTCGGATTCGCTTCAGGAAAAGCGGGCGAACGCGTTCGCGGCCGCGTTCCTCATGCCGCCGGACGGGATCGCCGAGCGGCTGATGGATCTCGGCAAGGGAAACCTGAGCCGGCAGACGGGCGCCACCTTTGATGTCGCCAACGATGTGATGGTGAAAGCGGGAGGCCGCGCGCGGCCGGGGTCCGGGACGATCACCCACACTGACGTTGCCACGCTCGCGCAGCACTTCGGTGTCAGCTACGAGGCGATGGCCTGGCGGCTCCAGAACCTGGGACACATCAGTCCCGGCGAAAGGAGGGTGTTCCTGACCCAGAGAGAGGTCGACAAGAATAACTTGCGGGCGGCTGTGTATTTTTCCGACAGGGGACCGGACGGAGAGACGCCCGACACGGGCGTGCGGGAGATCCATGCCCGGATCATTCAGTTGGTGATCGAGGCGTTTCGCCGAGAGGAGATATCGCGCGGCCGCTTACTGGATGTCGGCAGGAAGCTGGCGGTCGACGAGTGGGGCTTGCTGGACCTTGCGAGGGAGGCGCGGCAGGACTGACCCGGTCGCGCAAGTTGTCCGATGATTGTTGCTCTCGACACATCCACCCTGCTGAACTTCCTGCTCATTGACGGGGCCGACCTGATCGGGGACCATCCCTTCACGTTCGTCGCCTTCAGGGAGGTCGCCAAAGAGGTCTCGTATCCGGAGAGCAGGGTCCGGTACGCAACGGCCCTCCTAGCCGGTCACATTGAGCAGCAGAACCTTAACGACCATGCGGAGCGGGAAATGTACTTTGACCTTGTGGAAGCAGGTGTCGGACCGGGGGAGAGCGCGGCCATTTCGGCTTCGTTAAATCGGGATTGCGGTCTGTCGCTTGACGACGGCAGGGCGATCAAGCGCGTCAAGGCCATGGCGCAAGAACTCGGCAAGTCCCCAATCATCTTGCAGACGAGGGACATCGTCGTGGATCTCATCAGGTGTGGGAGACTCTCGGTCGAACAGGCCGATTCGCTCCTTGCCGAATGGGCAAACAAGCACAAGTTCAGGCTGAAGATT
>CAZZIL010000385.1:0-1537 GCA_964654265.1 uncultured Gammaproteobacteria bacterium
TCTTCGGCTTGCCCCGGCGCCCGCCGCCTCTCTTGACCCTTCTCATGCCCGCCGTTCCTCCTTGCCGCGCCCGGGACTCTCACCCTTGCGCGACGCGGCCATCATCACGCTGTCGCCGCTCTCCTTGCGCTCGCGCTTCAGGACCAGCGTGCGCAGGACCATGTCGTTGAAGCGGAAGCTCTCCTCGAGCTTGGCGAGCGTGCCGTTGTCACACTCGATGTTCATCAGCAGGTAGTGCGCCTTGTACAGGTTCTTCTGCAACGGGTAGGCCAGCGCCCGGCGGCCCCAGTTCTCCGTTCGGTGCACGCGCCCGCCGCCCTCGGTGACAAGGGCGATGTAGCGCTTGACCATCTCCTCGACCTGTTCGCTCTGGTCGGGGTGGATGATCACAACGATCTCGTAGTGTCGCAATGCGGCTCCTCTTGGTCTGGTCGGCCCCGGGCGTCGCGCCCGGAACAAGGATCGGGCGTAGTATACCCGAAAAGCCGAGGACCCCGACAAGTCCGGGCGCCCCCCGCAAAAAAACCGCGGGGACACCACGGAACACCAGGGGCCGGCAGGGTTTCCTGGGCGCGGGGACCGAGGGGCATTCTCCCCCGTTGTGGTGGCAGGCAGCCTGCGGGACGACGCCATTGCGGGGCGCATCGGTTTCCGCTCGGACCTGGCCGACGCGCGGCGGAGCACGTGGCTGAAGGCCCGGAGGGGAGACCCGTGAGCCGGACACGCAGGCGGAGGTGACAGACCGCCTCCGCAAGAGCCTGCCCCGGTTGCCGGGCACATCGCCAACGGTGCGCCCACGGGCAAGCGGATGGGCAGGGACAGCCACCCGGAGCGAACGGTCGGGATGCCGCACGGGGACCGGGTGCCTTCGGCGGAGCGGCCGAGGGCGTTGACGGAGTTCCGCCTTCCCCTCGTGCGCATGCACGTGGTCGGTTGCGTGGACGAGGAAGCGCGGGAGCCGGGCAGGATCAGCGCACAGCAGACGACCCGGCGCTGGCGAGCCGCCGGCGGGGGTTCCGACGCAAGCTGAGCAGCGGGGCGCATCGCTCGCGGAAGGCCGCGTCACACGGGGGAGACCGCCCGGCGCACCGGCGCGATCCGTCGCGGGGCGCCTCGCGCACAAGACGATCCCGGGACGGGACGGCGTAGCGCGCCGTCACTCGCGGGATGGTCGCGCGGTCCATGCCCGTCTGGATGAGCGCCGCATCCCATTCCGGCCGACACCGCGCCCTATTGGCAACAGGCCGTTGACGGCGATCCCCGTCAGGCCGACCAGCGTGGGCCTGGCGATGAGACCCCCGAACCGGATCGAGTAGGGCAGGGGCAACGCATCGTCGTCGGAGGGGCCGGGTTCTCCATCGTGCCCCCGCACAGGTTTGCCGGGTGCGTGTCCGGGATGTCCCTCCGCGCATCGAGACCCGGCGCTGCGACAATCCCGTCTTCCGCGCTGTCCGGGCTCGACCCGTCCCGGTTCAGGCCGCGGACGATGGACCGGCCCAGTCCGATGTGGGCCTGCTTGGAAAGCAGGTCGCCGAAC
>CAZZIL010000386.1:0-3035 GCA_964654265.1 uncultured Gammaproteobacteria bacterium
ATGTCGTGGTCCTCTTCCGGCGCGCGGGCGGCGGCAAGAATCCCTTTCAGGTCGTCGAGGCTGGCGCCAAGCCCGGCCACCCTGGCCTGCAACTGCTCTTCCGTCGGTGCGCGCGCAGTCATTGGCGACTCCCGTCAGCGATGCCGAGCAGGCGTTGGCGACTCCACCCCGGGGCGCGTTGCGCAGGCACCTCATCCAAGCCGCCCCGGTGTTGTTGATCCCTTGGCAGGCCCACAACGAGCGCCCGCACCTGCTTCAGGGAGAGAGGAGGACGAACCCGGTCAAGACCGCGCCTCTTCTGCGTTGAACGCGCCTTCCGGATGTGGCTGGAGTATTCGCCCAGGCGGTCGGAGCGCGCAAGGCATGCCAACACCTTCGCGGCCTCGGCGGACATGTCGTCCCCCAGCGCCTTGATCAGCCCGACCATGATGCGACCTGCCTCCCCCGCATTCTGCCGGCCCACCGGAAGCCCGCCGGAATGGTCCGTCCGGGGCCATCGGGACGCGAAAGCCTCCACGACAAGGCGAACCTGCCCAGGCATCGGGTTCCCCATGCGCATAAGCGACCCAGACAGTCCCCAGAAATGGTCCCGGTCCTCGTGCGCGTACGCCTCGACCGCCTTGCGGTGCCTGTGGAAGTCCACCGTGAAGGCGGCACACATGAAATTGTCGCGATCCTTCGGGGAGGGCCAGCGGCCGCCCCTGATCCTTGACGCCACGAGCGCGGAGACCTTGGCGCGTGCGCCGCTCGCGATCCCGAGATCGAGGATCTCCCCGAATGTCCCGGCGGGCAGCCCCGGGAAGTCCCTCAGCCATTCGTGGGCCAACTGCCCGGCTATGCCGGAAAGGCCGGGACGCCTGCGCAGCACGTCAATCCCGGGCGCGCGGCCGGCCCCCGTCTCAAGGTGCGGCTCCACGATGTCCCGGAAGTGCCGCCTGGCTGCGCAAGGGTCCCCGAGAACGATTTTCTCGAGTTGCGCCCTGACCGGGGGGTGCGTCTCCAACTGGCGCGCCCAGGCGTTCAGGTGGCAGGCCGCAAGCGCGGCTGGCGCGACACTGGGGTGAAGCGCCGAGAGACCGTCCGGGGACCGCGCCAGCCGGTGGCAGCCCAAGAGAAGGATGTGTTCGTGGTCGGCGGGCTGTCCCCGCGCGCGCGACTCCGCCAGCGACCTCGCTGTCGGCGCGCGCATGCCCTCGGTGACGATCCTGTGGATGCCCGTGAAGACGTTGTCGGCCTGCCCTTTCCCGACCAGGTGCGCCACACGATCCTCCGGGGTCGCGCCCTCGATCGGATCGACCCCGAAGTATGCCGCGGCCGCCTGTCCCAGGAGGTCGACCGCCTCTCCCGTGGCGATTTCCTTCCGACGCCTCGCAAAGAGCGCGTGCCGTCTCTCGGGCTCGTCCCCCTGGGCTTCCCCGGTCCCGCGGATGCCCGTCTGCGACAACTCCTCGGCGGTGTCCCCGGGGAGTTGCGCCGACATGTCGGCGGAGGCCGGAAGGAGCTTGTGCCGCCTGGACAGATCAAGCGCCTTGGCCATCGGGGCCCCGGCGAATCCGCGCCTCCTGCCGTGCTTGAACAGCTTCCGCCATCGCCGCCGCCAGTCCCGAGGCTGTCTCCCCGCGAGGTCTTCCAGGTGAAAGAGCCAGTCCCCCTCGTCCACCGACACCTCGGGCCAGTGCGCTGCCAGCCGACGCAGGCGCGTCTTCAGGTCGCTGGGATCCGCCCCGAGAATGGCGACCGCCTGTGTCGCCCGCCGATACTCGCCGTGCGTCGCGAGGTATTTTGCGATCTCGCCCTCCGGGTCGTTCTCGAAGTCACGGGGCCGCCCCACGCGCGCCAAGCACCCCCAAAGAACGGGCGCGGCCGGGGGCGCGTCCACCTTGAACAGCCGTTCCAGGAGCGGGACGATCGTCCTGCGCGCCCCGCGGGCCGTCGGGTCGTCCCTGTCGCCCGCGATTTTCACCGTCTCGCGCAGGCAGGTCCCCGCCTTTCCCGGGGACAGGCGCCCGGGAATCTCGTCCTGTCCCAACCCCAGGTCCGTGGTGCGGGATTCGGCGGCGGCCAGCGCACGGGCAATGATCTTGCCGCCTATCCTGTCGTGATGACGCCGGATCGTGTCGATCGCGACGCAGACGGATTCGGTGTCGGCCATGCGCACCAGCTTGGCGACGGCCCTGCCCAGCTCCGCGTTCATCATGTGTCGTGCCAGGCCGTCGAGGCACAAGGCGCGATTCGGGGCGCGGGTGTCAAGCACCACACCCATCAGCGCCTTCTTGGCGCCTTGGGGACAGGAAGCGCCGTGGATCGCCTCGACAAGTAGTCGTGCCATGTCGGGCGGCGTGTCCCTGTCCCGTATCAGGGCGATGGCGCGCCCCAGTAGGGGCGGGGATTTCGGCCACCGACCGAAGTTCACCCTTCCGGCCCCGTTGTGGAAGCCCGGATGGCGCGCGGCGTGCGCCGCCAGCGCGTCAAGCAACACGGCCGCCTCCCCGTCGGTGAGGCTGTCGCGATCCCCGTAGCACCAGAACCCGTATGGGTCCCGCCTGATGAACCGCTCCCGGACATCCCCGTCCAGGGTGGCAATCCAGGCGTGCAGTCCCCTTGCCGACGAGGGGACCGCATCGCTGCTTGCGCGCAACAGCGCCTCCAGGTCGCCAAGCCGGGACCCCGGCTTCCCGAGGGACCTTGCGAGCCATCCCGCCGCCAGGTACTCCGCGACTGTCCGGTGGCGGGGGACGAGGGTGCCGTCGCCACCGACGCGGAAGAGGCTTGTGGCGAGCGCGGCCGCCACGCGGGGTGCGGGGTGCGAGTCGCTTGACAGGTCGCCCATGCCCGGGAGACCGTCAGGCCCGGCGAGCGCCACCCCCTCGGCCCCGGACAGCAACAACTGGGAGAACACAAAGCCGGCCGTGTCACACAGGCTGTCGACGCCGGGCCTGCCTTGTCCCGCAAGCCGCCTGTGGGCCGGGTTTTTCTCCCTCGCAAGCTCGCGGCAGGCATTCTCGTACAGGTCGCGCCTGGACTCCGGCCAGCCG
>CAZZIL010000387.1:0-10072 GCA_964654265.1 uncultured Gammaproteobacteria bacterium
CCCCTCGGGCGGCTCCACCGACGAGAACGCGCCGCGCACCGGGTTGCCGACCACCGACACCTTGGGACCGAGTTTTCCGAGCACGCCCGGGTAGGCGACCAGCACCCGCCGCGCCAGGCGCGCCAGCAACCGGTTGGCCCGTCCCGGAACCGCGTTTTGCTCGTGGACCACCAAGGGAAACCCGTCGTAGCGCCCGGCAAGCCCCGCCGGCACGGACGCGTAGCCGCCCATGCCCAACAGCACCGACGGCGCGATCTCGCGCACGATGCGCCGCGCCTCCCGCAACGCCCGCAACAGGTCCAGCCCGGCGCGTGCCAGGCCGCGGCCGCGAGGCGACTCGTACGGGACCGCCCGCAGCGACAGCCCGTGCTCGCGCACCCACTGGTTCTCCCGCCCGGCGGAGGAGCCGATCCACCACACCCGGTGGTCCCGACCCAGGAGCTCGTCCGCGACCGCGAGGCCGGGGAACACGTGCCCGCCGGTTCCGCCGGCAAGGATCGCCACGCGCAACCCGCTCACGGCAGCGCCTCCGCCCGCCTGAAGTGCCGGACCGCCGGGACCGCCGGCGGGTCGCGCTGCTCATGCGCAGCGCGCAGCGCGACACCGACCATGACCAGGCTGGTGAGCAGGCTGCTGCCGCCGTAGGAGACGAACGGGAGCGTCAGCCCCTTCGCCGGCAACAGCGCCAGGTTGCCGCCGATGTTGACGAACGCCTGCAGCGCGAACAGCGAGGCGATCCCGACGAGCACGTGGCGCGCGAACAGGTCCCCGCGCTGGCGCGCCTCCTCGGCCACCACGAAGCTGCGCACGATGTACAGGCTGTAGAGCAGCAGCACCGCGACCAGGCCGACAAAGCCCAGCTCCTCCGCGACCACCGAGACGATGAAGTCGTTGTGCGCCTCGGGCAGGTGGCTCCACTTCTCGACGCTGAGCCCGAGCCCGGTCCCGGTCCAGCCGCCGCGGCCGAACGCCATGAGCGAGTGCGTCTGGTGGTAGCCGCTGTGCAGCGGGTCGCCGAACGGGTTGAGGAACGCGGTCACGCGGGCAACGCGGTAGCTGCTGGTGACCAGCGCGGCGGCGGCGACGGTGGCGACGACCGCGGCGGCGAGCACGCAGTGGCGCAGGCGCATCCCGGCGACGAAGACGATGAGGGCGGCGACCGCCATCAGGATCGTCGCCGAGCCGTAGTCGGGCTGCCAGAGCAGGAGCGCGACCAGCGCGGCGACGACGGCGCCGATCGGCACCAGGGTGGAGAGCCGCCCGATCGTCTCGGTGTGCGTCGCGCAGTACGCCGACACGTAGAGGATGAGAAACAGCTTCACCGCCTCGACCGGCTGGAAGGTGATCACGCCCAGGTTGATCCAGCGGCTGACGCCCTCCTTGGTCGACACCCCGAGCCCGGGGACGTGGACCAAGAGCAGCATCGCGATCCCGGCGAGCAGCAGCCACGGGGACCAGCGCCGCAGCGCCGACAGGCTCACGAAGCGGTACGTGAGCGCGGCGGCGGCGACGCCGGCCAGCCCGATGACCAGCTGGCGGACGAAGTAGCCGCTCAGCGCGGCGCCGTCGGACTGTGTCACCGTCGACGACTGGATCATCACGAGGCCGAGCGCGAGCAGCGCCCCGACCGAGACGGCCATGCAGGGGTCGGGGGCGGACCAGCCCCCCGGCCCTGCGCGCTCAGGCGGCGGGGGTGTCATGGCCTTGCGCCATCGCGCGCACCAGGCTGGCGAACTCGTCGCCGCGGGCGGCGAAGTCCGCGTACATGTCGAGACTGGAGCACGCGGGCGAGAGCAGCACACGCCCCGGGTCGGGCGCCAGGCTGAACGCGAGCGCGACCGCCTCGCCCATGTCGGCGGCGGAGGCGTGCGGGACGCTCTCCGCGTCGAGCGCGGCGGCGATGCCGCCGGCGTCGGCGCCGATGAGCACGAAGTGTCGCGCGCGGTCGCGCGCGGCGGCGGCGAGGCGCCCGAACTGCTGCATCTTGCCGTCGCCGCCGGCGATGACGACGGTGCGGCCGTCGTCGAACGCGCGCAGCGCGGCGATCGCCGCGCCGACGTTGGTCGCCTTCGAGTCGTCGTAGAAGTCGACGCCGCCGACCTGGGCGACCCGGCTCATCCGGTGCGGGAGGGACCTGAACCCGTCGAGCGACGCGGCGCGCACCTCCGGGTCGATCCCGGCGTGCCCGGTCAGCGCCATCGCCGCGAGGACGTTGGCGCGCAGCGCCGGGTGCAGCCCCGCCGACGGGAGGGCGACCGGCGCGCAACGGCCGTCGGACAGGGCCGGCGCCCCGCCGGGGCCGGGAACCGTCCTCCAGTCGCCGTCGCGGGCGTCCTCCTCGCGCTCGGCGAACCCGGTCTCGGTGTCCGCGGCGTGGCGCATCGCCGCGCAGAAGATGTCGGAGCGGTTGACCACGGCGACGCGCGCCCCGAGGTAGACGCGCTCCTTCACCGCGGCGTAGGCCTGGAGGGTCCCGTGCCGGTCCAGGTGGTCGTCGCTCACGTTCAGCGCCGTCGCGACGTCGGCGCCGATCTCCCCGGCCGTCTCCAGCTGGAAACTCGACACCTCGAGCACCGCGACCCGGGGCCAGTCCCCGTCGCGTGCCCAGCGCGCGTGCGCGTCGAGCGCCGGCAGGCCGATGTTGCCGATCGCCTCGGCGGGCACGCCCCCGGCGCGCAGCATCCGCTCCGCCATCCGCGTCACGGTGCTCTTGCCGTTGGTGCCGGTCACGGCGATGAGCGCCGGGCGCGCGGCCGGGTCCGCCTCCCCGATCGCGTCGACCAGGCAGGAGACGTCGCCGACCACCCGGCGCGCCCGCCCGGCGAAGGGGGCCGCCGGCACGCCCGGACTGACCGCCGCGATGTCGCGGCCGTCGGCCATCGCGGCGATGTCCGCGAGCCCGGCGTGGCGGAAGGCGACCCCCGGGAACTCCGCGCGCAGCCGCCCGAGGCCGGGCGGGCTCTCCCGGGTGTCGGCCACCTCCAGCGCGGCGGCGCGCCCGGCCCAGTGGCGCACCAGCGACAGCCCGGTGCGGCCGAGCCCGACCACGAGGACCGACGGCGCGCTCACCGTATCTTCAGGGCCGACAGCCCCAGCAACAGAAGGATGAAGGTGATGATCCAGAAGCGCACCACCACCTGGTTCTCGCGCCACCCCTTCAGCTCGAAGTGGTGGTGCAGCGGCGCCATCCGAAAGACGCGCCGCCCGGTGAGCTTGAACGAGAACACCTGCACCATCACCGAGATCGCCTCGAGCACGAACACCAGCGACATGACGAAGAACACGAGCTCCTGGCGGACGATGACGGCGACCATGCCGAGCGCGGCGCCGAGCGACAGCGACCCGGTGTCGCCCATGAACACCTCCGCCGGGTAGGCGTTGAACCAGAGGAACGCGAGCCCGGCGCCGACGAGCGCCGCGCAGAAGATCACCAGCTCGTTGACGCCGGGGATGTGCGGAAGCCCGAGGTAGCCGGAGAACACCGCGTGCCCGGTGACGTAGGCGAACACCGCGAGCCCGCCGCTGATGAGCACGCACGGCATGATCGCGAGCCCGTCGAGCCCGTCGGTGAGGTTGACCGCGTTGGAGCTGCCGACGAGCACGAAGTAGCCGAGGACGACGAAGCCGGCCGTGCCGAGCGGGATGGTCAGGTCCTTCCAGTACGGGACGATCAGCCCGAGATGGTCCCGCAACGGCGTGAGCAGCGCGGCGGCCAGCAACGCCGCGAGCGCCAGGACGCTTTGCAGCGCGAGCTTCTGGCGCATCGACAGCCCCTTCGATGAGCCGCGGTTGATCTTGCTGTGGTCGTCGGCGAACCCGATCGCGGCGAACCCGAGCACGACCGCGAAGCACAGCCAGAAGTAGGCGTTGGTCAGGTCGCACCACAGCAGCGCCGACACCAGCATCGCCACGATGATGACGATCCCGCCCATCGTCGGCGTGTCGCGCTTGACCAGGTGACTCGGCGGGCCGTCGTCGCGGATCTGCTGCCCCTTGCCGCTCCCCTGGACCAGGCGGATGTAGCGCGACCCGAACAGGAGCCCGATCGCCAGCGCGAACAGCGCCGCCATCACGGCGCGCGTGCTCACGTAGCTGAACACGTTGAAGCCGCCGACGTGCCCCCTCAGCTCCAGCGCGAGGTGGTAGAGCATCAGCCCCCCTCCCCCGTCGACGGAAGCAGCCCGCGCACCACCTCCTCCATCGCCGAGCCGCGCGACCCCTTGACGAGCACGACGGTGCCGGGGGCCGCCTGGCCGGCCACGTGACCGAGCAGCTCCCGCTTGCTGCCGAAGTGGGTCCCGCCGGCGGCGTCCGCCGCCGCCGCGCTCAGCGCGCCCACGGTGAACACCCCGTCAAGCCCGCGCGCCGCCCGGCCGACCTCGGCGTGCCAGCCGGGTGCGTCGTCGCCCAGCTCCAGCATGTCGCCCAGCGCCAGCAGCCTCCTCGGCTCCGGGCGCTCGGCCAGCGCCTCGATCGCGCGCAGCGCCGAGTCCGGGTTCGCGTTGTAGGTGTCGTCGAGCACGACCAGGCCGTTGATCCCCTTGCGCTCCTGCATGCGGCCGGGCATCCCGGCGAACGACCCGAGCCCCTCGGCGATCTCCCCCGGGGACGCGCCCAGCACGTGCGCCACGCAGGCCGCCGCCAGCGCGTTCATCCGGTTGTGCGCCCCGGCAACGCGCAACCGCACCGGGAACGGCGGCGCGTCGCCGAGCCGCATCAGGCCGCCGTCCCCCCAGGACGCGAACGCCGCGCGGTCCGACATCGAGAACCCGAGTGTCCTCCGTCCGCCGGCCATTCCCAGCCACATCCCGTGGTGCGGGTCGTCCATGTTCAGCACCGCGACCCCGTCGTCCACCAGGCCCTCGACAATCTCCCCCTTGCAGCGCGCGACGCTGTCGAGCCCGCCGACCGGCCCGACATGGCTGCGCTGCGCGTTGTTGACCACCGCCACCGTCGGCGCCGCCATCGCGCACAGCGCCGCGATCTCGCCCGGCGCGCTCATCCCCATCTCGACGACCGCGCACGCGTGCGACGGGCGGATCCGCAGCAGCGTCAGCGGCACCCCCAGGTGGTTGTTCAGGTTGCCCCGGGTCGCCAGCACGCCCTCCGCGCCGTGGCGCACCCGCATCACCGAGAGGATCATCTCCTTGAGCGTGGTCTTGCCGTTGGAGCCCGTCACCCCGGCGACCGGCAGGGAAAAGCCCCGGCGCCAGGCGCCGCCGAGCGCGCCAAGCGCGCGGGCGCAGTCGCCGACCGACACCAGCGGCAGGCCACCGCCGTCGCCGACCGGGCGCCCGACCATCGCCGCCGCCGCGCCGCGGCCGGCGGCGTCACGCACGTGCAGGTGGCCGTCGCTGTGCTCGCCCGGCAACGCGACGAACAGGTCGCCCTCCCCCAGCGTCCGCGAGTCGATCCCGACCCCCGCCACCGCGTCGGGGACCGCCGCGCCCGCCGGCGCCGACAGTGTCCCGCCGGACTTCTCCAGGACGAAACCGAGCGGGATCACGGCGCGATCTCCCCGAGCGCCGCCGCGGCGACCCCGGCGTCGTCGAACGGGACGCGCCGGTCGCCCACCAGCTGGAACCGCTCGTGGCCCTTGCCGGCGACCAGGACCGCGTCGCCCGCGGCGGACCCGCGCACGGCGGAGAATATCGCCTGCGCCCGGTCCGGCACCGACGACGCGTTGGGACCCGCGCCCGCCATCACGTCGGCGATGATCGACGACGGGTCCTCGCCGCGCGGGTTGTCGGTGGTGACGACCACCCGGTCGCACAGCGAGGAGGCGACCCGGCCCATCTCGGCGCGCTTGCCGCGATCGCGGTCGCCCCCGCACCCGAACACGCAGGTGACGCGCGCGCCGGCATGCGCGGCCCGGAGGTGGCCGAGGACCTTCGCCAGCGCGTCCGGGGTGTGCGCGAAGTCGACAAGGACCGCCGGCCCCCTCCCGGGGTCGCCGACCCTCTGCATGCGCCCGGGCGGCATGCCGACCTCGGCCATCGCCGGGAGGATCTCCCCCCAGCGGATTCCCGTCAAGTTCGCCGCGGCCGCGGCCGCGACCGCGTTCATCGCGTTGAAGCGCCCCTGGATCGCGGTCCTCCACTCGTGGGCCCGGCCGCCGACCGAGACGTCGATCACCAGGCCGCCCGGCGTGTCCGAGACGCCGGTGACGCGGACATCCCCGCGGCGCCCGCCAAAGGTCAGGAGGGCCACCCGCCCCTCGAGCCGCGCGGCGAGCTCCCGGCCCAGGCGGTCGTCGGCGTTGACCGCGGCGGCCTTGAGCTCCGCGCGCTCGAACAGCAGGGACTTCGCCCGGGCGTACGCGTCGAACGTCCCATGGTAGTCCAGGTGGTCCCGGCTGATGTTCGTGAACACGGCGATGTCGCAGTCGACGCCGTCGAGCCGGCGCTGGTCCAGCGCGTGCGAGGTCGCCTCGACGACCGCGTGCCGGGCCCCCTCCGCCGCGACCTGCGCCAGGCCGCGCTGCAGCGCCACCGGGTCCGGCGTCGTCAGCGCGCACGGGCCGAGGTCCCCGAACACGCCGGCGCCGACCGTGCCGAAGAGGCCGACCTTGCCGCCCGAGGTCCGCGCGAGCAGGTCGGCGAGGATCCAGGCGGTGGTGGTCTTGCCGTTGGTCCCGGTGACCGCGACGACCGTCATGTCCCGGCTCGGGTGCCCCCACACCTCGGCCGCCAGCGTCCCGGCACGCCCGGCGAGGTCCTCCATCGGCATGTTTGGGACGTCCATCCCGCCCGGCCACTCGAAGCCGCCGGGTTCCCACAGCACGGCGGACGCGCCGGCGCGCACCGCCTCGCCGATGTGATCGCGCCCGTCCGACCGGCGGCCCGGCCACGCCAGGAAGGTGTCGCCGGCCACGACCTTGCGCGAGTCGGACGCCAGCGGCCCCAGCGGGACCCCCAGCGCGCGCTCGACCGACGCGCGGTCGACGCCGCCCGCGGCCGACCCGCTCACTGGACCGTCACCGCGCCGTCGGGCGCCGCCGACGCCGGCGGCGCGGTGTCGGCGTCGCCGTCGACGCCGTAGAGGCGCAGCGCGTGGCGCATCAGCGAGCTGAACACCGGCGCCGCGACCGTCCCGCCGTAGTACCCGTTCTTGCGCGGCTCGTCGACGAACACCGCCGCGACAAACCGCGGCGCCGACGCCGGCGCGAGCCCGACAAACAGCGACTGGTAGTCCTTCTCCTGGTACTCCCCGTCAGCGTTCTTGTGGCTGGTGCCGGTCTTCCCGGCGACCCGGTAGCCGGGGATCGCGGCGCGCGGCGCCGTGCCCTTTTCGCCGACGACCACGGTCTCCATCATCCGGACCACCTGGTCGTCGGTGCCCTTGCTGAAGACGCGGCGCGTGCCGGCGGTGGGCGGGTCGCCCCTCACGAGCCGGAGCGGCGGGATCACGCCGTCGCGGGCGAACACCAGGTAGGCGGACGCCAAGTGCAACAGCGAGATCGACAGCCCGTGGCCGTAGGCCAGGGTCGCCTTGTCGACCGGAACCCAGTCGCTGTGATGGCGCAGCCGGCCGCTCGCCACCCCCGGGAAGTCGATCCCGGGCGGCCTGCCGAACCCGAGCCCGGTGTGGAGCGTCCTCCAGAGCCCGTGCGACGGCAGCATCTCCACCATGCTGACTGCGCCGACGTTGCTCGAGCGCATGATGGTCTCGGTGACGGTCAGGTCCTCCTTGATCTTCGGGTCCCGGATGGTGTGCTTCCCGTATCGCAGCGGCTTGCTGGTCGGCAGCACCGTCTCCGGCGTCACCAGCCCGGCCTCGATCGCCATCGCGGCGATCAGCGGCTTCAGCGTCGAGCCGGGCTCGAAGATGTCCTGGACCGCGCGGTTGCGCCGCGCGGCCGGGTCCCCCTCGCGCGTGTTCGGGTTGTACGTCGGGTGGCTCGCCATCGCGAGGATGCCGCCGTCAAGCGCGTCGAGCAGCACCACGCTCGCGGACTTCGCGGCGTGGTGGCGCACCGCCTCCTCGAGCGCGGCGTACGCCAGGAACTGCAGGCGAAGGTCGATCGTCAGGTGGATGTCGTTGCCGTCGATCGGCGGCGACACCGCGTACTCCTCCAGGATCTCGTTGCGCGCGGTGCGCAACACGAGGCGCTGCCCGCTCGCCTGGCGCAGGTCCCCGTCGCGCGCGCGCTCGATCCCCTCGGTCCCTCGGTTCTCGTGGTTCGTGAACCCGACCACTTGGCCGGCCAGGTAGTCGTCCGGGTAGAAGCGGCGGAACCTCGACTCCAGGTGGATGTGCGGCACGCGCAGCTCCCGCACCTTGCGCGCCTCCTCGGGCGACAGGAAGTGCCTGAGGTAGACGAAGCCGCGGTCGAGGCCAAGCAGGCGGCGCACCCTGTCGGGCTCGCCGCGGATGAGGCCGGCCAGTGTGTCGGCCACCTCCCGACCACCATCGCCGGTGTGCTCGGCCGCCCACTCGCGGAAATGGCGCGGGTTGGCGTGCACCGAGAACTCGGGCGCGCTCACCGCGAGCGGGCGCCCGGTGCTGTCCCAGATCACGCCGCGCTCGCCGTGGATCCGCATGTTGCGCACGTAGCGCTTCTCGCTCTCCGACTCCAGGAACTGCCGCTGGTACAGGTAGAGCCCGACCGCGCCGGCAAGCAGCGCCCCGAACGACAGCAGGATCGTGCCGAGCAGGAAGGTCTGCCGGCCCGGCCCGGACACGGCGGCGTCCGCGCCGCGTCGGCTTCCCGTTCCGGCGGTCATCGCCGCGGGGACGCCATGATCATTGTGCCGTCGCCGATCGCCGGGAACACCATGCCGAAGTCGCCGGCGCCGCGCTCACGGATCTTGCGGAAGTCGCCGAACGTCGCCAGCTCGATCTGCAGGCGCCGGTTCTCGCGCTTGAGGTTGCGGCCCTCCGCCCTCAGCTTCGCGAGCTCGACGTTGAGGGCCCGCCCCTCGAACCGGACGTTCACCAGCCACACCGCGCTCGCGAACATCAGCAGCAGCGCCGCGAGAAAGACCGCCCGCCTCATGGTCGGGCGCCGGCGCGGATCCCGACGCGCAGCCGGGCGCTGCGCGACCGGGGGTTGGCGCGCGCCTCCTCCGCCGACGGGCGCACCAGGGGACACGCCCGCACGAACGGGATCCCCGGGGTGTTGGGCGACCCAATGTGGCGCTTGACGACGCGGTCCTCCCCCGACTGGAAGCAGATCACGGCAAGCCGCCCGCCGGGACGCACGCGCCCGGCCAGCGCGCCCAGGGCGCGCCGAAGGTTGTCCAGCTCTTCGTTGACGTGGACCCGCAGCGCCTGGAACACGCGCGTCGCCGGGTGCAGCCGCCCGCCGCGGCCACGCGCGACCTCCCGCACCGCCTCCGCAAGCTCCAGGGTGCCCGCGAACGGGCGCCGGCGCCGGCACGCCGCCAGGTGGCGCGCCAGCGCGCGGGCGTTCGGGACGTCGCCGAGCCCGGACAGCAGCCGCGACAGGTCGCCCTCCGGCATGCGGTTGACGACGTCGGCGGCGCACCTGCCGCGCCGCGGGTCCATCCTCATGTCGAGCGGCCCGTCCGCCGAGAAGCTGAAGCCCCGGCCCGGATCCGCCAGCTGCATCGACGACAGCCCCAGGTCCAGGAGCGCGCCGTCCACCGCGCCGATCCCGGCGCCGTCGAGCACGTCCGCGATGTCCGCGAAGTTCGCGCGCACGAACGAGAAGCGCGGGTCCGAGACCGCGCGCGCGAACGGCTCGGCGGCGCCGTCCCAATCGACGGCGAGAAGCCGCCCGTCCCGGCACAGGCGCGCCAAGATGCCTTCCGAGTGGCCGCCGCCCCCGAAGGTGCAGTCGACATACGTCCCCCCCCGCTCCGCGACCAGATGGTCGACCACCTGCCGCCCAAGCACCGGAACATGCGCGCGCGCGCCCATCCCCGGCTCAAACCGCGAAATCTCCCCAGCCGTCGGGCTGCCCGCCACCCGGGGCGCCCCTCAGCCGCTCACAGAAGGCGTTCCAGTACGCCTCGTCCCAGAAGCGCACCTGGGTGCGCAGCCCCATCATCAGCACCTCGCGCTCCAGGCGGGCGTGCTGCCGCAACTGCGCGTTGATCAGCACGCG
>CAZZIL010000388.1:0-1503 GCA_964654265.1 uncultured Gammaproteobacteria bacterium
CGATCGCCCGGGCGTGGACCAGCGTGAAGATCTCCTTGCCGTACGGCCTCATCAGCGCGGTCGGGGTGACGATCAGCGCGGCCCCGGCCCTGGCGAGTTCGCGCCCGATCTCCGGGAACTCGATGTCGTAGCAGATGCACAGCCCGATCCGCCAGTCTCCCAGGTCGAACAGGCAGGGGTCCTCTCCCGCGGCGAACGTTCCCTGTTCCCACTCGCCGAAGAGGCACCGCTTTCGGTAGGTCGCCAGCGGTCTCCCGTCGGCTCCGACCGCGACGGCCGAGTTGCGCAGCGAGCGCCCCTTCCGCTCGATGAACCCCGCGACGATCGCGAGCCCGGACTCGGAGGCGATCGGGCCGATCGCCTCCGAGGCCTGCCGGGCGGTGATGGCGGACCCCTTGGGGTCCGGCACCCGGTAGCCGGTGAGGAAGCACTCCGGGAGCGCCATCAGCGCCGGGGGATGCTCCCCCGCGGCCGCCTCGGCCGCGCTTCGCCGCGCGCGGGCGAGGTTGGATTTCAGGTCCCCTTGCCCGGCGAGCTGGGCAAGCGCAATTCGAAGCGGGGCGGCGGCGTCGTGCGCCTTCGCCCGCGCGCCTTGCCCTGCCTCTTGGGTCTGGTCCGTCCCTGCCATTTCCCGCGAATTTACGGTCTGGGCGCCGTCCGAGTCAACCCGGCCGGTCCGCGTCGGGGGACGACGCATCGGCGGTAACCGCCTGCGCGTCCGCCTCGGCGCCCATGGCACGGCAAGGGCGAGGCCGTGCGCGGGACCTGTCGCAGGGGTGTCCGGGAAGGCGAGTGACGCGCAACCGGGGGTGGCGCCGCGGCGTGTCGCCCACTCCTCCCGGATGGCGCATTTCCAAGGGTTTCGGCCCGCGCCAATCGGCTATAATCCTGCCCGGAGCGATTTCGTGGCAACGCACTGCAACACGAAGACGCCGGGCGGCCCCTTGGGTCGTGGGGGCACGGACCGGGAGACGCGACACGGACATCCCGCGGTCTTTCCGTGCCGGTCGGGGCTGACTGTCACGGGGGTGTTCCGCTTCCTTCTCGCCGTCGTCGCCCTGTCGCTTGGGGCGGCGCTCTCGCCCGCCGACGTGTCGGCGCAGGCGGTTGATTTCCCTGTTGCCGACGCGGTTCCCGAGGGGAGGGTGGTCTCCGATCCTGTGCCGCCGCCCGTGTTCATTCGCCGTGTGACCCCATGGGTGGCCCGGAACGGCCACGCGGTCGTGGCGGTGGAGTGGAGACCGGTGGCCGCGCAAGGGATCCCGGCGATCACCGGGCACGAGGTCGGCCACCGGCTGAGCGGCAGCGGCGCGGCCTACACGGTCACGACGGTGGTCGCCGCCGACTCCACGGTGACGATCGGGGGGCTGGAGGCGAATTCCCGGTACGATGTGCGGGTGCGCGCGACCAACTCCGCCGGGGCGGGCACGTGGTCAACCGTCGTGGCGACGACGGCGGGCGTCCCGACAAAGGTGTCGATCAGCGGACCCGACGTTGTCCGGG
>CAZZIL010000389.1:0-1610 GCA_964654265.1 uncultured Gammaproteobacteria bacterium
CCGACGGGCGGCGTCGAGGCCTCGATGTCGGCGCGGTACGCCTCGGCGTTGTCCCTGGGCCGGAAGCCGAGCGCCGCGGCCGCGCGGTTGTCCCAGAACGACTCGTGGTTGGCCGACACCCCGAAGACCACCGTGTGTTCGACCGCGGGTGCGATGAGGGAGCGCTCCACGAGGTGCACGAGGTCAGGGTACGAGAGCCACGTCGCGAGCATCCGCCGGTCGATGGGCCGGTCCCGACAGGAGCCGATCCGGAGCGACACCGCCTCGATGCCGTACTTGTCGTTGTAGTACTGCGCGAGGTCCTCGCCGAACGCCTTGGTGAGCCCGTAGTTGGTGTCGGGACGCTGCGGGACGGTCGCATCGATGGTCCGGGTGCGGGGATAGAAGCCGATCGCGTGGTTGGAACTGGCCCAGACGACGCGCCCGACCCCGTTCTTCCGGCATCCCTCGAACAGGTGGTACATCCCGAGGATGTTGCCGTGGTGGAGGTCGGCGAACGGGGCCTCGCCGGAGACCCCGCCCATGTGGACGACGGCGTCGACGTCGCGGGTGAGCGCCTGCATCCCGGCCGCGTCGCCGAGATCGCACGGGACCGCCTCCTCGCGTTCCCGCGCCGGGCCGAGCGGCTCGCGGTCCGACACCCTGAGGACGTCGGCGAGGGCCGGCAGGTGTTCGCGGAGCACCGCGCCCAGGGCGCCGGCGGCTCCGGTCAGCAGGAGGCGCCGGAAGCGCCTCGATTGCGTTGGGCTCACTGGTTGGCGCCCGGTACCCAGAGGACGTCGCCGCTGGCCCGCGCCGCCTCGGTGCGCGCAAGGACGAAGAGATGGTCCGAGAGACGGTTGACGTAGGCGAGCAGTTCATTCCGCACCACGGCGCGGGCGGCGAGCGCGCTCAGTTCGACCTCGGCCCGGCGGACGATGGCCCGGGCGACGTGGAGATGGGCCGAAGCGCTGGTGCCACCCGGCAGGATGAACGAGGTCAGCGGCGCCAGCCGCGAGTTGAGCTCGTCGATCTCGCCCTCGAGGCGCCGCACCTGGGCGGCGGAGATCCGGAGATTCCCGGCCCGCCGGCCCCGCCGGGCGGGCGTGGTGAGGTCGGCGCCGGCATCGAAGAGGTCGTTCTGGATGCGGGCCAGCATGGCGTCGGTGGCCTGCGAGACGTGCAGCCGGGCAATGCCGATGTAGGCGTTCGCTTCATCGATCGCGCCGCCCGCGCGGATCCGGAGAGCATGTTTCAGCACCCGTTGCCCGTTGCCGAGCGACGTCCGGCCCTGGTCGCCACCGCGCGTGTAGATGCGGTCGAGCCGGACTACGGTTGACGGGTCGCGCGCCATCCGGCCTCCGTCGCGGCGAGGGTCGCGGGTCGGTCAGCTTACACCGTACGAGTCGGGGAAACCTGACAAGCATGGTCAGGTATGCCCCACGGCTTCCGGATGGCGGTCGCCGGGCTCCGGTATGGTACCGTGGAGCCAAACAGGAGGTCCCATGCCGGTCATTAACCGTATTGCGGGCGGAAGCGACGCCATGATCGAGTGGCGCCGGGATTTTCACCGCCATCCCGAACTTGCCTACAAGGAACACCGGACCGCGAAGCGGGTCGCCGAGCTGCTC
>CAZZIL010000390.1:0-2335 GCA_964654265.1 uncultured Gammaproteobacteria bacterium
CAGGGTCGTGCACACCCGGGTGTGCACCGACGGGAGCATGTTGCCCCAGGCGACCGCCTCCTCGAACACCTCGCCGCGATGGCAGTAGCCGTCCGGGTTGGTTGCCGACAGCGGCCGGTCGTTGACCAGCCGGTAGGTGGGGCGGCGGCGCCACTCGCCGTCGAAGACGGTCTCGACCGTCTGCCACTGCGCGATGAAAAACGGGACGCCCTCCCGTTCGGTCGCACGCTTCATCTTCCGGACAAAGTCGTACGTGGCGGGGTGCTCCGCCGACGTGTTGGTGAAGAGGACGACGTCGCCGCGCTCCGCCCTGAGCAGGCCGTTGCGCAGCAGCAGCATGAGCATGAGCCCGCTGGAGCGCCCGCCGGAGAACTTGACCACGTGGGGCAGGTGGCGGTGCTCCGCCTCGTCGTAGTGGACGGTCCCGCTGCGCGCGCGCCCGCCGCGCCACGCGCGAAGCGCCAGGCTCGGGACGTCGACCGCC
The DNA here is from genome assembly GCA_964654265.1 of uncultured Gammaproteobacteria bacterium. Lineage (GTDB taxonomy): Bacteria > Pseudomonadota > Gammaproteobacteria > Tethybacterales > CBDBMS01 > CBDBMS01. The sequence goes on from CAZZIL010000390.1 coordinate 485, forward strand.
CCGGACAGGCCGCCGGCGTGCGCGACCGCGGCGCCCATCAGCCCGGCGCGGCCGCCTCCGCCGCCGGGGAGGCCAGTCCGTCGATCGTCTCCAGGATCTGGCCGGCGGGTCTCACCCCGAGCACGCACCACGAGGAGACCTCGCCGAGTCCCAGCATCACCCGCCTCACCACCTGCCTTGGGGGCGGGCAGGCGTCCTCGCTCCCGGGGGCGCCGACGTGGCGCCCGGCCCACAGCGCGATCCCGTTGAGGACGTTCTGCTCGGCGATCACCGTGAGTTTCCCGGCGAAGTAGTCCGCCATCTCAAGCCAGATCTCCTTGAGCGCCAGCGCCGCCGTGTCGGGGTCGATGCCGGGGTCGTTGCCGGCCAGGTCCTCGGCGCAACGGGAGGCGAGGTGGCCGCACCACCACGCCTTCGCAAGTGAGCAGTTCCCGTACAGCTCGGCCGCCCCGCGCATGTGGCCGGGCGCCATCATCCAGCGCAGGACGCGCCGCACCATCCTGTCGGTCTGCCTGATGTCGCTCCCCCGGATCGCCCGGTCGAGCTCGCCGCGGGCGCGCTCCACATCGCCGACGCGGTCGACGGCGAGCCAGGCGGGGCTGATCCGCCCCGCGCGGATCTCCGCGAGCGTGATCGCACCCCACAGGCTCGAATCGGCGGCGTCCTCCACGGGGATGTCCCCCCAGTGTTGGTGGAGCGCGACGATGTCCTTGTGGGGCATCAGGTACATGTGGCCCGGGGTCAGCGTGATCACGCACTTGCCGTCCGGCCTCAGCAACGACGGGACGGCGCCGTCGCCGCGGTAGGCGGAGCGCCCCGATGCGCCGGCGATCCCGGTCTCGATGAACTCCGCGAACTCGGGGGAATCGTCCTCAAGGGTGTGCCGGAGCAGCTCCTTCTGCGCGTCGGAGCCCTTCGGCTTGAGCAGGCGCGTCACCCACTCCCCGACCCGGTTCCGGTCCAGGCGCCTGTGTGCCATCTGTCAGTCCTCCTGGCCGTCGTCGGCCTCGGCCGACAGCGCCTTGTAACACCTGGAGGCCGAGAGCGACGGGTTGAAGCTGTCGTCCTCCCAGGTCGGTATCCCCTTGGATCTCAGGAAGTCCCCCAGTCCCTCCGCCAGCTCCAGGAAGCGGGTGTCCGCCTCGTCCTGGAGAAGCCCGTCCGCCTGCGTGGCCTGCCAAGCCTGGTGCAGCTCCTGGAACGCCTGGGTCAACGCCGCGCAAAGGATGTGCGCGCGCGTCCGGCTCTCGCGGTTGGTCTCGATCTCGTCGAACAGTTTGGGGTGCATCGTGATCGACACCTGGAGGCGCTCCCCGCGGTTGACCTCGGTCTTGAAGGCGCCCTCCTCGATGTCCGGGTCCGACTGGATGTGGAACAGCGCGCTCATCGAGAAGAAGCGCAGCCACCCGCCGAACGCGATCCGCGAGTGCGGCGGGAACCTCAGCGGCCCGCCGTCGCGGAAGAAGCCGCTCACGCCCGGGGCCTCCGCCCCGGGGATGTCCTGCTCCTCCAGCAGGACCACCCCGGCGCTGGCAAACACCTCCGGCGCCCAAGGGAAGGCCGGGATCTCGACCCGTTGCTGCGCGACCAGGGCGCCGTTCTCGGCCACCGTCTCAGGGAAGGGGACCGTCTCTGTGCGCCGGAAGGCGGTCCCGCGCACCGACACGGTGCAGTAGAACTTGGCCTGTTCCGCGCGCACCAGGGAGCCGACCAGGGTGTCCGCCTTCAGCCTGTGGTCGACGGCCACCTTGGTCCGGCCCTCGCGGCGCAGCTCGGCGCTGTAGGCGCCCGGGTCCTCGTAGTCGAGCGTCTCCCGGTAAAGGACCGGGAAGGGGTAGATGATGCTCACGA
>CAZZIL010000391.1:0-14587 GCA_964654265.1 uncultured Gammaproteobacteria bacterium
CGCGCGGGCGCGCTGAGTCGTGCGCCGCCGCACTGCGAGCACACGCGGGTCACGCGCAGCTTGCCGAGCTCCTCGCGGATGAACGGCGACGTCGTCGCGTGGTAGCGCCGCTCGATCTCGCCGACGACGCCGTCGAACGCGCACTCGACGCGGCGCCGGCGGTGCCGCATCTCGAAGGTGCCGTCGATCCCGTGGAACACGGCGTGCTGGTGCTCCGGCGCGAGCGAGCCGAACGGCGCGTCCGCGTCGATCCCGAGGTGGCCGCACAGCCCGCGCAGGATGGCGTGCGCGTACTCGTTGCGTCGGTCCCAGCCGCGCACGGCGCCGTCGGCGATCGACAGCTCCGGGTCCGGGACGATCCGCCACGGGTCGAAGAGCTCCTCGGTCCCGAGGCCGAGGCACCCCGGGCACGCGCTGTTCGGGTTGTTGAACGAGAACAGCTTGGGCTCGAGCTCCGGCGGCGAGTAGCCGCACGACGGGCACGAGTGCTCGGTCGAGAACACCTCGGGCGCCTCGGCGTCGTCGACGAGCACGTGGAGTCGCCCGTCGGCGTGGCGCACGGCGGTCTCGATCGACTCGACGACGCGCTGGCGCGAGGCGGCGGCGGCGCGCACACGGTCGACCACGACCTCGACGGTGTGCTTCAGCCGGCGCTTCAGCGCCGGCGCCTCCTCGAGGTCGTGGACCTTGCCGTCGACGCGCACGCGCGAGAACCCCTTTCCGGCGAGGGCGCGGAACAGGTCCTGGTACTCGCCCTTGCGGTCGGTCACCACCGGCGCGAGCAGCGTCAGCTTGCGGCCGTCGTGCGCCGCGAGCAGCGTGTCGGCGATCTGCCCGGCCGACTGCGCCCGCAGCGGCACGCCGTGCTCCGGGCAGTGCGGCGTGCCGGTGCGCGCGTACAGCAGCCGCAGGTAGTCGTGGATCTCGGTGACGGTGCCGACCGTCGAGCGCGGGTTGTGCGACGCCGTCTTCTGCTCGATCGAGATCGCGGGCGACAGCCCCTCGATGTGGTCCACCTCCGGCTTGTCCATCACCTCCAGGAACTGTCGCGCGTACGACGACAGCGACTCGACGTAGCGCCGCTGCCCCTCGGCGTAGACGGTGTCGAAGGCGAGCGACGACTTGCCGGATCCGGAGAGCCCGGTGACCACCGTCAGCCGGCCGCGCGGGATGTCGACGTCGACGTTGCGGAGGTTGTGGGCGTTGGCGCCCCGGACCCTGATGAATTCCATGGCTGTGGCGGACCTGATAATATACCCCTTTTTCGCCCGCGAATGCCCCGGTTTTTGACACCCTTCCCCGGATCGCGCCACGTCTCCGGCCTGTCGCTCGCGATGGGGCTTCGCATGTTCGGGCTGTTCGTGCTGCTGCCGGTGGTGGCGCCGCACGCGGCGTCGTTGCCCGGCGGTGACTCGCCCGCGCTGATCGGCTTGGCGGTCGGGGTCTACGGCCTGACGCAGGCGGCGCTGCAGATCCCGTTCGGGCTGCTGTCGGACGTGGTCGACCGGCGGGTGGTGATCGCGTTCGGGCTGGCGCTGTTCGCCGGCGGCGGCGTGGTCGCGCACGGCGCGGCGGACGCGGCGGACCTGGTGGTCGGGCGCGCGCTGCAGGGGGCCGGCGCCGTGAGCGGCGTGATCATGGCGTTCACGGCGGACCTGGTGCCGGACCACCACCGCGCGAAGTCGATGGGCCTGGTCGGCATGGCGATCGGGGCCGCGTTCGCGGCCGCGATGGTCGTCGGCCCGCCGCTCGCCGGGCTCATCGGCCCCGCCAGGCTGTTCCTCGTGACCGCGGCGCTGGGCGCGGTCGCGCTGGTCCCGGTGCTGGCGCTGCCGGCGCTTTCGGGCGGGCGCCAGTTCCCGTCGTTCCGGCGGGCGCTGGCGTCGGCCGGGCTGTGGAAGGTCTGCGCCGGGATCTTCTGCGCGCACGTGGCGCTGTCGGCGGTGTTTGTGGTGGTGCCGCTGGAGCTTGCGCGGATGCTGGACCTGGGTCGCCAGTGGACGCTGTACCTGCCGGCGTTCCTGCTGTCGCTGGGGGTGGCGGTGCCGCTCGCGATGAAGAACGACCACAAGCCGTACCGGGCGGCGACGCAGGGCGCGGGCATGCTGATCCTGGCGGGGGCGCTGGCGCTGCTGGGCCCGGCGGTCGGGGCCGGCCAGCTCGGCATCGGGGCGTTCCTGCTCGCGTTCTTCTGCGGGTTCAACGCGGTGGAGATGATCCTGCCGGCGGAGGCGTCGCGCGCGACGCCGGCGGCGTTCCGCGGGACCGCGATGGGGATCTACACCACCTGCCAGTTCGCCGGGACCTTCGCCGGGGCGATGGCCGGGGCGTTCATGTACCTTCAGGGCGGGGCGCAGGGCGTCGGGCTTGCCGCGTCGATGCTGCTCGCGACCTGGGTTGTCGTATCATTCATCAGGAAAGAGGAGAAGGTCAGCCATGCGCGGAGTGAATAAGGTCATACTGTTGGGCAACCTGGGGGCGACCCCGGAGGTGCGCTACCTGCCCGACGGGAGCAGCGTCGTCAACGTCAGCCTCGCGACCAACGAGTCGCGCGGCCAGGGGGAGGAGCGCACCGAGCACACCGAGTGGCACCGCCTGTCGTTCTTCGGGCGCAACGCGGAGGTCGCGAGCGAGTACCTCCGCAAGGGGAGCCAGATCTTCGTGGAGGGGGCCCTGCGCACGCGCAAGTGGGAGGGCAAGGACGGCCAGTCGCGGTGGACCACCGAGGTGCGGGTGTTCAGCTTCCAGATGCTCGGCTCCAGGGGCGACGCCCCACCGCCGCGGGAGGAGTCCGGCCGGGACGAGCCGCCGGCGGCGCGCAAGGCGGACCCGGCGCCGAAGCCGGCCGCGCAACCGGCCAGAGAGCCGGACGCGCCGCGCGACCCGCTCGACGACGACGATGACATCCCGTTCTAGGCGCGCGCGGGCACTCGCCGCCCGCTAGGGCGCGCGCCGATGGCGACGGACGAGGTCCTGGACGCGATCTCGCGGATCGCCGAGCCGATGCTGGGCGGGACCCTGGGCGACCACGGGATCGCCAAGGTCGAGCCCGGCGACGGCGGCCCGGTCGCGACGCTGACGTTCCCCTACCCGTCGCGCGGCGTGTTCGAATCGGTCGGGCGCGAGGTCGCGGAGGCACTCGCCCCGCGGTTCCCGGGGCTGCGGGTGCACCACCGCACGGCGATCGGGAGCCACACCACGCAGGGCGGGGTCGAGCGCGTGCCCGGGGTGCGCAACATCATCGCGGTCTCGTCGGCGAAGGGGGGCGTCGGCAAGTCGACCGTCGCGGCCAACCTGGCGATCAGCCTCGCGTCGGAGGGCGCCCGCGCCGGGCTGCTCGACGCCGACATCCACGGCCCGTCGGCGCCGACCATGATGGGGATCGCGACCCGGCCGGAGGTCGGCGACGACAACCGGATGGATCCCCTGGAGGCCCACGGCGTCGGCGTGATCTCGATCGGGTTCATGATCGAGCCCGGCAGCCCGGTGGTGTGGCGCGGCCCGCTGGTCACCCGCGCGCTGCAGCAGCTGCTGCGCGAGACGCGCTGGCGGGACCTGGACTACCTGGTGATCGACATGCCGCCGGGCACCGGCGACATCCAGCTGACGCTGGCGCAGCAGATCCCGGTGACCGGGGCGGTGGTCGTCACCACCCCGCAGGAGCTCGCGCTCGCCGACGCGCGCCGCGGGATGGCGATGTTCGACAAGGTCGGCATCCCGGTGCTCGGCGTCGTGGAGAACATGGGGCTGCACACCTGCCCGCGGTGCGGGCACGAGTCCCACGTCTTCGGCGCCGGCGGCGCGAAGGCGATGTGCGAGGCGCGCGGCGTCGACCTGCTCGGCAGCCTGCCGCTGGACCCGTCGATCGGCGCGCACGCCGACGCCGGGACGCCGACGGCGGCCGCCGAGCCGGGCGGCCGGGTCGCGGCGCTCTTCCGGGACATCGCCGTGCGGGCGGCCGCGAAGATCGCGCTGAGGTCGCGGGACCGCTCGGCGGCGTTCCCGAAGATCGTGGTCAGCGACACCTGACGCGGTGGGCGGGCTCCCCCGGGCGGCGGGCGCGGCCGCGCTGGCGGCGGCGCTCGCGTGCGCCGCGGCCGTCGCGGCGCCGCGCGCCGAGCTGTGGGAGCGCTGGACCGCGCACACCGCCGGGTCGGAGGCGACGGTCGACCACTCCGCCTGGGACGCGTTCCTCAAGGCGCACCTGGTCGAGCGCGACGGCGTCCGGCTGGTGCGCTACGCCGACGTCTCCGCGGAGTCGCGCGACGCGCTGCGGCGCTACGTCGCGGACCTGGAGGCCGTCGATGTCGGCGCGCTCGACCGCGGCGAGCAGCTGGCGTTCTGGGTCAACCTCTACAACGCGCGGACGGTCGGGCTCATCCTGGAGCATTACCCGGTCGGGTCGATCCGCGACATCCCCGGCGGGCTCTTCACCCGGGGGCCCTGGGACCTCGACGTGCTCACCGTCGAGGGCGAGGCGCTCACCCTGAACGACATCGAGCACCGCATCCTGCGCCCGATCTGGAAGGACCCGCGGATCCACTACGCGGTCAACTGCGCGTCGGTCGGGTGCCCCAACCTGGCGGCCGACGCCTACACCGCGGCCAACGCAGAGGGGCTGCTGGAGCGCGGCGCGGCGGAGTACGTCAACCACCCGCGCGGCGCGCGGGTGGAGGACGGGCGCCTGACGGTGTCGAGCATCTACGTGTGGTTCCAGGAGGACTTCGGCGGCGACGACGCCGGGGTCATCCGCCACCTGGCCGGGCACGCGCGGCCGGGGCTTCGCGCCCGGCTCGAGGGGGTGGCGCGCATCGCCTCCGACGACTACGACTGGTCGCTGAACGAGCCGTGACCGGCGGGGGCGGCGCCCACGCCCGGGCGCTGAAGGTCGCGCTCGTCGCCGGGTGCCTGATCGCCGCGTCGTCGTTCGGGCTGCGCGCGACCTACGGTCTGTTCACCGTCCCGGTGTCGTCCGGGCTGGGGTGGACCCGCGAGGTCTTCGCGTTCACGTTCGCGGTGCAGAACCTGTTCTGGGGGATCGGCCAGCCGCTCGCCGGGCCGCTGATCGACCGCTTCGGCCCCGCCCGGGTGCTCGCCGCCGGGGCGGTCCTCTTCGCCGCCGGGATGGGGCTGATGCCGCTGTCGACGACCCCGCTCACGCTCACGGCGACGTCCGGGGTGATGGTCGGGCTCGGCATGGGCCTGTCGTCGAACATCACCGTGATGGCGATCCTGGGCCGGGCCATGCCCCGGGACCGGCGCTCGTGGACGCTCGGCGTGGTGACCTCGGCCGCCTCGCTCGGCCAGTTCGCGCTCGCGCCGGTCGGCCAGGCGCTGATCGACGCCTTCGGCTGGAAGGCCGCGGTGATGATGCTCGCGAGCCTGATGGCGCTCGCGCCGCTCTTCGCGGTCGCGTTCGCGCGCATCGCGCCCGACGGCCCGCGGGGGGGCGCCGCCCTGCCGGGCGGGACGCCCTCCCCGGCCCAAGAGCGCGCGCTCGGCGAGACCCTTCAGGCGGCGTTCGGGCACCCCAGCTACGTGCTGCTGGTCACCGGGTTCTTCGTCTGCGGGTTCCAGCTGGCGTTCATCACGGTCCACCTGCCGGCGTACCTGGAGGACCTCGGGATCGGCCAGGTCGCCGGCTGGACCGTCGCCGCCGTCGGGCTGTTCAACATCGTCGGCTCCTACGGCGCCGGGGTGCTGGGCTCGACCCGGTCGAACCGGCTGCTGCTCTCCGGGATCTACCTGGCGCGCGCCGTCCTGATCGCGCTGTTCATCACGCTGCCGCCCTCCCCAGCGGCCGCGATCGCCTTCGGCACGGTCGCCGGGCTGCTGTGGCTGTCGACGGTGCCGCTGACCTCCGGGCTGGTCGCCACCATGTTCGGCGCCCGGCACCTGGCCACCCTGTTCGGGATCGTCTTCTTCGGCCACCAGCTCGGCTCCTTCACCGGCGCGTGGCTCGGCGGGCACCTCCACGCGACCACCGGGTCGTACGACCTGGTGTGGTGGATCACCGTCGCGCTCGGGGTCGTGGCCGCCGCCATGCACTACGTGGTCGCCGAGCGCCCGGCCCCGGGATACGAGGGCGCGGCCTGACCGGGGACGCCGCGACAGCGCAACACACACACGGCCACACACGGAAACGGAGGCAAGATGAGGTACCTGCACACGATGGTGCGCGTCAGCGACCTGGGCGAGTCCCTGGGGTTCTACTGCGGCAAGCTCGGCATGGTCGAGGTCCGCCGCACCGAAAGCGAGAAGGGACGGTTCACGCTCGTCTTCCTCGCCGCGCCGGGCGACGAGCGCCAGGCGCGGGAGGGCCAAGCCCCGCTGCTCGAGCTCACGCACAACTGGGACCCCGAGGAGTACGCGGGAGGGCGCAACTTCGGGCACATCGCCTACAGCGTCGACGACATCCACGCGACGTGCGCGCGGCTCATGGAGGCCGGGGTCGTGATCAACCGGCCGCCGCGCGACGGGCGCATGGCGTTTGTCAGGAGTCCCGACGGCGTCTCGGTCGAGCTGTTGCAGGCCGGGGACGCCCTCGAGCCGGCCGAGCCCTGGGTGTCGATGCCGAACACCGGGAGCTGGTGAGCGGGGCGCCGTCCCGCCGGTAGGCGGCGCGCCCCGCGGCCGCCGGGGCGGCGCCCGTCACGCCGTGAAGATCCCGACCGACGACACCAGGAGCAGCGCGCCCATCACCCGGTTGTAGGTGCGCACGTGGCGCGGGTCCTTCAGCGCCCTGGACATTGCCGCCCCGAAGAGCGCCCAGGCGTTCGCCGAGATGACCGAGGTCAGGACCGAGATCGCGACCAGGAGGAGCGCGCGCGCCGACAGCAGCGAGTCGCCGGGGTCCAGGTGCAGCGTCACAAGGCTCAGGCTGACGGCGAGCGCCTTCGGGTTGACCCACTGGAACATCAGCGAGAACACGAAGCCGGGGGGCGACCGCGGGGGGGACTCCCCCTCCTCGATCGCGCCGGCCGTCGCCACGCGGTACGACAGCCACACCAGCATCGCCAGCGCCCCGATCTCCAGGGCGCGGCGCAACCCGGGCGCGAGCGCGGACACCTCGCCGACGCCGAGCGCGAACACCGACACCTGCAGCGGGAAGCCGACGATCACGCCCAGGATGTACGGCACGGTGCGCGCGTAGCCGTGGCTCACCACGCTCGCCGCGATCACGATGTTGTTCGGCCCCGGCGTCAGCGTCAGCGCCAGCAGGAACAGCGCCACCGGGATCCCGGCGAGCGCGAGGCCGTCGCCCGTCATTCGGGGGGCGTGAACAGCGCCAGCAGGGCGTTCATGTGGCGCCACCCGAGGTCCGTCGCGCGCACCCGCGGCCCGTCGCGCTCGGCGAGTCCCAGCCGCCCGGCCTCGGCGAGGCCGCCGAGCATGGCGCCCAGGCACTCGCCGCCGCAGCGGCGGGCGAGGTCCCCCAGGTCGAACCCCTTGCGCACCCGGAACGCGTTGAGCGCGTACTCGAACACCCGGTCGGCGGGCGGGACCGGCCAGCGCCTGCCGGGCGCCTCGCCGCCCAGGCAGCGGCGCATGTACTCGCCGGGCGAGCGCACCCGCTCCGTGCGCACGATGCCGTCGCGCCCCGTCAGCTTGCCGTGCGCGCCGCAGCCGATCCCGACGTAGTCGCCGAACTCCCAGTAGTTCAGGTTGTGGGCGCACTCCGCGCCGGGGCGGCAGAACGCCGAGATCTCGTACTGGGCCCAGCCGTCGGCCCCCAGGTCGTCGGCCACCGCCTCCGAGATGTCCGCCTGCCGGTCGTGGTCCGGCAACGACGGCGGCGGGCGCCGGGCGAACGCCGTGCCGGGCTCGATCGCCAGGTGGTACGCCGAGATGTGCGGCGGCCCCAGCTCGCGCGCCAGGCGCGTGTCGCGCAACGCCTGCGCGACGTCCTGCCCGGGCAGCGCGTGCATCAGGTCGACGTTGACGTTGCCGACGTGCCGGAGCGCGTGCTCGACCGCGCGCCGCGCCTGCGCGCCGTCGTGGACGCGCCCGATGCGCGCGAGCGCCCCGTCGTCGAAGCTCTGCGCGCCGACCGACACGCGTCCGACCCCGGCCGCGCGAAGGTCGCGCGCCTTCGCGGCGCCGAACGTCCCCGGGTTCGCCTCGATCGTCACCTCGGCGCCGGGCGCGAGCGGCACCAGCGCGCGGATGTCGGAGAGCAGCCCATCGACCGCGGCGGCCGACAGCAGGCTCGGCGTCCCGCCGCCGACGTAGACCGAGCGCACGCGCCGGCCCCAGACGTTCGGCAGCTCCCCCTGCAGGTCCGCGACCAGCGCAGCGCAGTACTCGCGCTCCGGAAGCGCGCAGCGCAGCGCGTGCGAGTTGAAGTCGCAGTACGGGCACTTGCGCTCGCACCACGGGACGTGGACGTACAGCGACAGCGGCGGCGGCTCCAGCCGCGGCGCCGGCGCGCCCACCGGCGCCGGCGCCTCAGCGCCAGACGCCATGCTCCCGCAACGCCAGCGCCAGCGCGGCGAGCGACTTGCCGCGGTGGCTGACCGAGTTCTTCTCGTCGATCCCCATCTCCGCCCCGGTCTTGCCGAGCGCCGGGTCGAAAAACACCGGGTCGTAGCCGAACCCGCCGTCGCCGCGCGGGGCGGGCGCGATCTCGCCGACCCACGCCCCCTGCGCGACCACCGGCGCCGGGTCGTCCCACGAGCGCACATACACCAGCGTCGCGTGGTAGCGCGCGCGCCGGTCGGACACCCCGCGCATCGCCTCGAGCAGCCGGGCGAGGTTCCCGGCGTCGTCCGCGTCCGGGCCGGCATAGCGGGCGGATCGCACGCCGGGCGCGCCGCCGAGCGCGTCGACGCAGATCCCGGAGTCGTCGGCGATCGCCGGCAGCCCGCCGAGCCGCGCGGCGTGGCGGGCCTTCTCCAGCGCGTTCTCCAGGAAGGTCCCGTGCGGCTCGTCCGGCGTGCTGATGCCGAGCTCCCCCTGCGCGACAGGCTCCAGCCCGCTGCCGGCGAGCGCGTGGCGGATCTCGCGGACCTTGCCGGGGTTGCCGCTGGCGATGACCACTCTCCGCGGGGGGCGCCCGCCGGCGCCGGGCGCCGTGCTCGGGGCGCCCATCTCAGGCGGGCGGGGCCGGCTCCCCGAACCCCCAGAGGGAGTCGAGGTCGTAGTACTCCCGCGCGGGCCGGGTCATCACGTGGACCACGACCTCGCCGGCGTCGATCAGCACCCAGTCGGACTTGCGCTCGCCCTCGACGCCGACGACGCGGAGCCCGGCCCGCTTGATCTCGCGCACCAGGTCGTCGGAGATCGCCTTGACATGCCGGCTCGACGACCCGGTGGACACCACCAGCCAGTCGAACAGCCCGTTCGACATCGCGGCCGCGGCGTGGCAGGTGACGTCGATCGCCTTGCGGTCCTCGAGCACCCGGCGCACGACCGGGAGAACCCGCCCCTCCTCAGGCATGGCACCCGTAGAGTCCGCGCCCCCTGATGTGCCGGAGCACCCCCGGCGGGAGCATGGCGCCGGCGTCGCCGCCGGCGCCGAGGCGCGCGCGCACGCCGGTCGACGAGTCCGTCGAGGGCGCGACATCGAGCAGCGCGGCGCGGCCGGGCGCGACCTCGGCCGGCGGCACCGGCGCGCCGCCGAGCGCGGCGAGCACGGCCGGGCGCGCCGCCGACAGGAAGTCGAGGCCGGCGCGCGGCGCCACCAGCCAGCCGCACGTCGCGGCGAGCTCGCGCCAGCGGCGCCAGCCGTCGAGCGCGGCGACCGCGTCGGCCCCGACGACCACGGCCACCGTGTCGCCCGGGAAGCGGCCGCGCAGCCACGCGACGGTGTCGACCGTGTAGTGCTCGCGCTCCGCCCCGGACTCGGCGCCGGAGACCTCGACGCCGGGCTCGTCGCCGAGCGCGATCCGCAGCATCTCGAGGCGCTCGGTCACCGGGGCGAGCGCGCGGGCGCGGTGCGGCGGCCGGGCGTTCGGGACCACCAGCAGGCGCGCGAGCCGGGCCTGCGCGAGCGCGGCGCGCGCGACCCGCACGTGGTTGTTGTGCACCGGGTCGAACTCGCCGCCGAACAGGCCGACCGTCCCCGCCATCAGGCGTCCTGCCCGGGCCGCAGGAAGGTCTCCCACCCCTGGCAGGCCGGGCATCCCCAGTGGAAGCGGACGCTGCCGAAGCCGCACTCGCGGCACACGTGGCGGATCCCGTCGTCGTCGCGCACCATCGCGAGGTGCAGCCTCTCGTAGCCCTCGCGCTCCGCCGGGTCGGCGTGGCGCCGCTTCACCTCGAGCCACTTGAGCGCGGCGATCGGGCCGCCGAGGCGCCCCAGGTGCGCCTCCGGGAGGTCCGCCACCGCCTTGAAACCCAGGTGCCCGGCAAGCGCGTCGAACACCGCCTCGAACATGCCGGCGGTCGGCCGGCTGCGAAGGTAGCCGCGCAGCAGGCGCTCGCCCTCGGAGGCGCGCCCGGCGCGCACGTGCGCGTCCATCAGCGGCGCGACGACCACCTCCAGCGCCTCGGGCTGGCAGCGCTCCAGGGCGCGCCAGTGCCCGATCGCCGCATCGTCGTCGCCGCGCTCGGCGGCAAGCGCGCCGCGCAGGGCGAGCGCCCGGCCGCACCCGGGGTCGGCGCGCGACGCCTCGGCCAGCAGCTCCTCACGGCGCGCCTCGCCGATCCCGATGTCCTCGGCCCACTCGCAGTGGAGGTGCGCGACCGTCCTCGGGTCCGGGCTCTCCGCCGCGCGCGCGACCCGGATCGCGTTCTCCCAGTCGCGCTGCTGGCGGTAGATCGAGAACAGCCGCCCCGACACGTCGACGGCCGGGCTGCGCGCCGCCAGGCGCCTCAGGCACTGCTCCGCGAGGTCCAGGAACCCGGCCTTCCGGTAGTCGAGCGCCAGCTCGTCCAGCGCCTCGTCGCGCTGCGCGTCAGGCAGCCCCTCGCGCTCCAGGATCGACCGGTGCATGCGGATCGCCCGCTCGGTCTCGCCCTGCTGCCGGAACAGGGAGCCCAGCGCGAAGTTGAGCTCGACGGTGTCGGGGTCCGCCTTCGCCGCCTCCAGGAACGCCTCGATCGCCTTCTCGCGCTCGTCGTGGAGCAGGTGGCCGATCCCCTGCAGGTAGTTCACCGGCAGGCGCCGCGTCTCGCTGACGACGTGGCGCATGTCAACGCGCGCGGCGAGCCAGCCCAGCGAGAACGCGACCGGCAGGACGATCAGCCACCACGCGAAGATCTCCATCAGGCGCCGCGGCCGCGCCGCGTCCCCGGGGAGGACCGGCATGGGGGCGGCACAGGCCGCGCCCCGGCGTCAGGGGGCGGCACGCGCGCGGTTGACCCTCTCCCGCAGCTCCTGGCCGGCCTTGAAGCGCGGGAACCACTTCGCCCCGACGTCGACCCGGTCGCCCGTCCGGGGGTTGCGCGCCCGCCGGGGGGCGCGATGGCTGAGGAAGAAGCTGCCGAAGCCGCGGATCTCAACGCGGCCGCCGTTGGCGACGGCGTCGAAGATCTCCTTGCGGATGATGTCGACCGCCCGCTCCACCGCGTCGCGCGGCAGGTCCGGGATCCTCTCGCCGAGCGCGTCGATCAGATCCGACTTCAGCACGCCGGGTCAGTCCTTCCGGTCGCCGGGACCGGGCTCGGCCTCCGTCTCGGCCTCCGCCGCCTCGGGCTCGGCCTCCGTCTCCGGCTTGGCCTTCGCTTCCGTCTCGGCCTCCGCCTCGGGCCCTGCCGCCGCCTCCGTCTCGGGCCCGGCTTCCGCCTCGGCCTCCGCCGCCTCTGTCTCGGCCTCTGTCTCGGCCTCTGTCTCGGCCTCCGTCTCCGGCTTGGCCTTCGCTTCCGTCTCGGCTTCCGCCTCGGGCCCTGCCGCCTCCGCCCCGGGCCCGGCCTTCGCTTCCGGCTCGGCCGCCGCCTCCGGTTCCGCCCCGGCCCCGGTCGCCGCCTCCTCGCCGGCCCGCTTGCTCTCGTCCAGCTTGGCCTTGAGCAACGCACCCAGCGCCGGAGTCGCCGCGCCGTGGTCCGTCCGGTGCTTGCGCATCGCGTCCTCGCGCTTGGCGCGGTCACTCGCCTTCAGCGACAGCGTCAGCGTGTGGTTGCGCCGGTCGATGTAAGTGAGCATGAAGTCCATCTCCTCGCCCACCCGCACCACGTCCGCAAGGTTCTCCCGCCCGCTCTCGGACGCCTCCTTCACCGGGAGCACGCCCGTGACATCGTCGGTCAGGCGCACCTCGGCGCGCTCCGCCGTGACGTGCGTGACCCGGCCGCGAACGATGGTCCCCCTGAAGTGCTCCGTGACAAAGCGGTTGAAGGCGCCGTCGTCGAGCTGCTTGACCCCCAGGCCGATCCGCTCGTTCTCGACGTCGATCTGCAGCACGATCACGTCGACCTCCATCCCCTTGGAGTAGCGCCGGATCGCCCGCTCCCCGCTCTCGGTGTACGACAGGTCCGACAGCCGCACCAGGCCCTCCAGCCCGCCGGGCAACGCGACGAACATGCCGAAGTCCGTGATCGTCACCACCCTCCCGGAAATGACGCTGCCGGCGCGGTACGCGGTGTTGAAGTCGCGCCACGGGTTGTCGCGGCACTGCTTGATGCCGAGCGAGATGCGCCGCTTCTCCTTGTCGATGTCGAGGATCATGACCTCGACCTCCTCGCCGACCGTGACAATGTCGGTCGGGTTGACGTTCTTGCGCGACCAGTCCATCTCGGAGGTGTGCACCAGGCCGTCGATCCCCTCCTGCAGCTCGACGAAGGCGCCGTAGTCGGCGATGTTCGACACCTTGCCGAACACGCGCTGCTGCGGCGAGTACACCCGGTCGATGCGCTCCCACGGGTCCGGCTGCAGCTGCTTGAGCCCGAAGGAGAGGCGCCCCTTCTCCATGTCGATGCCGAGGATCTTGACCTCGATCTGGTCGCCGACCGACACCACGTCGGAGACGTTGCGCACGCGCCGCCACGCCATGTCGGTGATGTGGAGCAGCCCGTAGAAGCCGTCGCCGATGTCGACGAACGCGCCGTAGTCGACGATGCTGGTGACGGTGCCGGGCACCACCTGGCCCTCCTGCAGCTTCGCCAGCGCCTCCTCGCGGCCCTTGCCCATGCGCAGGCTCTCCTGGACCATCCGGCGCGAGACCACGACGCCGCCGCGCCCGCTCTCCATCTTGATCACGCGGAAGTCGGAGCGCAGCCCCAGGAACGCGCCCGGGTCCTTCGCCGGGATCACGTCCACCTGCGAGCTCGGCAGGAACGCCCGGTAGCCGTCGATCGTGACGATGAAGCCGCTCTTCACCCGGTCCTTGATCGTCCCCGGGATCGGCTCCTCGCTCTCGTACGCCGACTTGATCTTCTCCCAGGCCTCGCGGCGCTTGACCTGCGTGCGCGACAGCACCGTGCGCCCCTGGCCGTTGTCCGTGATCTCGATGCGCACGCGCACCCGGTCGCCGACCTTCACCTCCAGCTCCGCGTCCTCGTTGCGGAACTCGTCGATCGGGACGTAACTCTCGGACTTGAGCCCGGCGTCGATCACCACGTGGTCGCGCTCGATCGACTCGATGATCGCCTCCAGCTCGCCGCCCTCGCGGAACTCCGCGCCGGGGCCGCCCTCCCGGAACAGCACGTCAAAACTCGCCTCGCCCCGCGGCGTCAGCTCCACACTCTCCATCTCCACTAGGTCCTGTCCTCTTCCTTCCTTTCCTTGGTCCCGTGCCCCGGCGCCCGGCCGGGTCCCGGCCCGGCCCGCCCGCCAAACCACCCGCAAACCCGGTCGACCGTCGCGTCGATGCCAAGCCCGGAGTTGTCGAGCACCCTGGCCCCGTCCGGGCACGCCATCGGCGCCGCGTCCCGCGTCGAGTCGCGCCGGTCCCGCTCCAGCAGGTCGGCAAGCACGTCGGCGATTCTAGCACCCTTGGCGTCGCCGCCCAATTCCAGCGCGCGGCGGCGCGCGCGCACCTCGGGCGCCGCGCACAGGTACACCTTAAGGTCCGCGTCGGGGAAGACCACGCTCCCCATGTCGCGGCCGTCGGCGACCAGGCCGGGGAGGCGCCGCGCCGCGCGCTGGCGCGCGAGCAGCGCCTCGCGCACCAGCGGGTCCGCCGCCACCCGGCTCGCGCGCGCCGACACCTCCGGGTCGCGCAAGCCCGGGTCCGAGAGCAGGCGTTCCCACTCCGGGCCGCCCATCCCGCGGACGAGACCCGCGAGCGCCTCCCCGGAGTCCGGGAGGCCGCCCAGGCGAAGCGACGCCAGCGCGACCGCCCGGTAGAGCGCCCCGCTGTCCAGGTGGGCGAACCCCAGGCGCGACGCGACGCCGCGGGCGGCCGCGCCCTTGCCCGACGCCGCCGGGCCGTCGATCGTGATCACCGGGACGCGCGTCATCGCCGGCGCACGCCCAGCAGCCTCCCGATGGCGCGCAACACCCGCGCCACGATCCCGCCTCGCGGCGGCGACGCCGGCCCGCCGCCGGGCGCGCCCGCCGCCGGGGCGTCCCGCGCCCGGGAACGGCCAGCCCGGCGGAGTCCCCCCGGCCGGGACGCGACCTCCGACTCTTCATCGCGGGGATCCGCCGCACCCGACCCGGCGGGCGGGCGCACCGCCTCCGCCGTCACCCGCGCCAGCTCGTCCAGCC
>CAZZIL010000392.1:0-12338 GCA_964654265.1 uncultured Gammaproteobacteria bacterium
CGCACGTCGTGCTGGACGCGGCGACCGACTCGCCGATCCGGGTGGGGGTCCGTCCCCGGCGGGCCTCCCAGACGATCACCCTTCAGGACGCGGCCATGGTCGCCCGCCACTTCGGCGTCAGCTTCACGGCGGCCGTCTGGCGCCTGAGAAACCTCCGCCACGTCAGCGACGGCGAGGCGGAGGCCTTGGTGTCCAAGAAGGACGTTGCGGCCTGGAACCTGAGGGAGATAGGCCACGACGGGCTTCCTTGCGGAAGCCCCCGGGAGTTTGGGGACGCGCTCGTCAGGCGGCTGGCCTGCCTGGGGATGGAGGCGTTTCACCAAGAAAGGATCTCGCAGGGGCGTCTCCGCGACATCGGCCGGGACATCGGAGTCAACGGGTCCGCCCTTGTCGACTTGGTCTTCGGGAGGTTTCCCTATTAGGGACAGGGTCCTGGCATGACGGCGGCGGGCATTGTGGCCGGCGCGTCCGCGCCGGCCAGCCTTGCCGCCGCGCGCAAGCCGCGTGCCGGGGACTCACAGCGCCAGGGCGGCTAGGCTGTTGAGCAGCAGGTCGCACCCTTTCTCGATGTCGGCCCAGTCGGTCCGCTCCCCGGGGGCGTGGCTGATTCCCCCGATGCTCGGCACGAAGATCAGGCCGGCCGGGGCGATCTCCCCCAGGAACTGCGCGTCGTGTCCCGCGCCGCTCGGCATGGGGTGGGCGGGTATCCCCAACCGCCTTGCCTGCCCCTGGAGTAGCGCGACAAGGTCCGGGTGGCAGCGCTTGGACCCGAGCCGGCTGGCCTGCTCGATGTCGAGCCGGAGACCGTGCCGTGCCGCGATCCCCTTCAGTCTGCGCCGGGCGTTCTCCGCGAGGGCCAGGATGACATCCTCCCGCAGGTCCCGGAGGACCAGGTGGAACACGGCCTCCCCGGGGATCGTGTGCGGGAAGTTCGGCCGCACGGAGACCTTGCCGATCGTCAGCCGGCTTTGCGGGGTGCCGTCCTCCCGGGCCATCTCCGGGATCGCCGCCGCAAACTCCGCGAGTCCGGCGAACGCGTCCGCGCGCAGTTCCATCGGGGTTGTCCCGGCGTGGTTGGCGCGCCCTTCCAGCGTCACCCGCCAGACGAGGACTCCGGAGATGCCCTCGACGATGCCGACGGGGATCCCGAGGCTGTCGAGGACGGGTCCCTGCTCGATGTGGAGCTCAAGGAACGCCTTGACCGAGGCCGGGTCGAGCCGCGAGTTGAGCGCATCCCGGGCGTCGAGTCCCTGGGCCGCCATCGCCTCGGCGAGGCCGGTCCCGCCTTCGTCCTTGGCCGCCGCCAGCCAGTCCTCGGTGACCTCGCCGCACAGCGCCTGGCTGCCGAGCATTCCGCCGAAGCGGCCCTCCTCCTCGCTGGTCGCCAGCACCACGACCGGGTGGCGCGGCTCGGTCCCCTGCTCCATGAGGACGGTCACGCACTCCAGCCCGGCCATCACGCCGAGGGTCCCGTCCAGCTGCCCGCCGTTCGGGACGCTGTCCAGGTGGGAGCCGACGACGACGGCGGGGCCGTCGCCGACCTCCCATCGCCCGAAGACGTTGCCGACCCCGTCCATCCGGGTCGCAAGCCCCATCCCTCCCATTCGCCCCATCAGCCAGCGCCGGGCCTCCATGTCCGCCGCCGAGAACCCCGGCCGGTTGATCCCTTGGGTCGACGGGTCGAGCCCGATCCGGGACACGGCCGCCATGCCTTCCCGCAGCCGCCCGAGGTCGATCCCGAGGGTGCGGCCGGGCCGCGCCGCCCCGGCGGGACTGGCGGGACCGGCCTGGCGCGCCGGGCGCGGCTTTTTCGCGGTTTCTCTATTTGTCATGATAAAATCGGGAAAACGGTGGTATTATACGGATAAATGCTTCCCCCACGGACGGAGAGGAGAATGGCACAGCCGAAGACAACGCACGCGCTCGCCCTTGTGGGCGTCGCGCTCACCTTGGGTCTCGCGCCGGGCGCGGGGATGGCCCAGACCCCGCAAGACATCCTGGTGGTCGGCCAGATCGCGGAGCCCAAGTCGCTGGACCCGCACGCGGTGACGGCCGTCAACGACTTCCGGATCCTGATGAACGTGTACGACGGGCTCGTGCGCTACCGGGACGGGACCCTGGAGGTCGAGCCCGCGCTCGCGAGCGACTGGAGCATCAGCGGTGACGGGCTGACCTACACGTTCACGCTCCGCGACGGGATCCGGTTCCACGACGGGTCGGAGCTGACGGCCGAGGCGGTCAAGTTCAACTTCGACCGCATGCTCGACGAGGGGCACCCGTACCACGACACCGGCCCGTTCCCGCTGTCGTTCTTCTTCGGCGCGATCGAGTCGGTCACGGCCAAGGGGCCGCGGCAGGTCGAGTTCAGGCTGAACGAGCCCTACGCGCCCTTCCTGTCGAACCTGGCGTACCCGACCGGGCTGATCGTCTCCCCGGACGCGGTCATGCGGCACGGCAAGGAGTTCGGCCGCAACCCGTCGGGCACCGGGCCGTACCG
The DNA here is from genome assembly GCA_964654265.1 of uncultured Gammaproteobacteria bacterium. Taxonomy (GTDB): domain Bacteria; phylum Pseudomonadota; class Gammaproteobacteria; order Tethybacterales; family CBDBMS01; genus CBDBMS01. Next base: position 2,498 of record CAZZIL010000392.1, read on the forward strand.
CTTCGCCGAGTGGGAGAGCGACGCCAAGGTCGTGGTCGAGCGCAACCCCGACTACTGGGACGGCCCGCCCGCGCTGGAGGCCGTGGTGTTCCGCCCGATCACCGACGCGAACACCCGCGTGGCCGAGATGCTGTCGGGCGGCATCGACCTGATGGTCGAGGTGCCCCCCGACAACGTCGCGACCTTCGCGGGCGACCCGGCGTTCCGGGTGCACGAGCAGGCGGGCCCCCACGTGTGGTTCCTGATCCTGAACGCCAAGGAGGGCCCGATGGCCGACAAGCGCGTGCGCCAGGCGGTCAACTACGCGATCAACAAGCGGGAGCTGGTGGAGAACGTGCTGCAGGGGACCGCCGAGGTCGCCGCCGGGCCGACGCCCCCGGCGTTCTCGTGGGCGTACAACGAGGCGCTCAGCCCCTACCCCCACGACCCGGACAAGGCGCGGAGCCTGATCCGCGAGGCCGGCCACGAGGGCGCCGACCTGGTGTTCTACGTCACCGAGGGCGGCTCCGGGATGCTCGACCCGGTCCCGATGGGGGCGGCAATCCAGGCCGACCTGGCCAAGGTCGGCCTCAACGTCACGATCGAGACCTACGAGTGGAACACGTTCCTTGGCAAGGTCAACCCCGGGCTTGAGGGCAAGGCGGACATGGCGGAGATGGCGTGGATGACGAACGACCCGGACACCCTGCCGTACCTGGCGCTGCGCACCGGGGCCTGGCCGGACAAGGGCGGGTTCAACTCCGGCTACTACTCCAACCCGGAGGTCGACGCGCTCCTGGAGCAGGCGCGGCGGTCGACCGACCAGGCGGAGCGCGCCCGCCTCTACCGGGAGATGCAGGTGATCGTCCAGGAGGACGCCCCGTGGGCCTTCATCGCCAACTGGAAGCAGAACGCGGCCGCGGCCGCGGGCGTCGGGGGCTTCAAGCTGCAGCCGTCGTTCTTCCTGATCCTGAAGGGCGTGACCAAGCGGTGACGCGCGGCGGCCCCCCGGGCGCTTGCGCCCGGGGGGCCGCCCGCCCAAAATACGGGCATGCCGGCCTACATCGCGCGACGCCTGCTCCACACGGTCCCGGTCCTGCTGGGCCTGACCGTCATCGTCTTCCTCATCATGGCGATGATCCCGGGCGACCCGGCGACGGCGATCCTGGGATCGTACGCCACCCCGGAGAACGTCGAGCGTCTCAACCGCCAGCTCGGCTTGGACCGGTCGCTCCCCGAGCAGTACGCGACCTGGCTCGGCAACCTGCTCGGCGGCGACCTCGGCCGCTCCTACAGCCTGAACCGGCCGGTGCTCGACGAGGTGCTGGAGCGCTTCCGCGCGACGCTGGTGCTGGCCGGGACCTCGCTCGTGCTGTGCTCCGCCCTCGGGCTGCTCGCCGGGATCCACTCGGCCGTCCGCCAGTTCGGGTGGGCCGACCGGCTGATCACCTTCCTGGTGCTGGTCGGCATATCGACCCCCAGCTTCTGGCTCGGCCTGCTGCTCATCCTGGCGTTCGCCGTGGAGTGGCGGCTGCTGCCCGCGAGCGGCATGTTCCCGGTCTACGGCGGCGGCGGCGCGGCCGACCTGCTGAGGCACCTCGTGCTGCCGGCGGCGACGCTGGCCGTGGTCGCCACCGGCGTGATCGCCCGACTGACGCGCACCGCGATGCTGGAGGTGCTGCGCCAGGAGCACATCCTGGTCGCGCGCGCCAAGGGGCTCAGCGAGCGCAAGGTGGTCCACCACCACGCGCTCAAGGCCGCCCTCGTCGCCGTGATCCCGGTGATCGGCGTCCAGGCGGGGTTTGTGCTCGGCGGCGCGGTCTACATCGAGACGGTGTTCCAGTGGCCGGGGATCGGGCGCATGCTGGTGCAGGCGATCTCGAAGCGTGACATCCTACTGGTGCAGGGGGGCGTCCTGGTGGTCGCCGCCTCGTACGTGATGTTCAACCTCTTGGCCGACGTGGCGCAGCGGTGGGTCGATCCCCGGCTGTCGCGATGAGCGGGGCGGGACCCGCCCGGCGCGCGCGGCCGGGCGCGTGGCGGCTGTTCTCGAACAACCGGCTGGCGCTGGCGGGGCTGGGCGTCCTGTGCGCCGTGGTCGCGCTTGCGCTGCTTGCCCCGCTGCTGCCGTTGCCGTCCCCGGACGAGACCTCGCCGGCGCAACGCCTGCTGCGGCCCCTGTCGGACGGGCATCTCCTCGGGACCGACCACCTGGGCCGGGACATCCTCTCCCGCCTGTTCCACGGGACGAGGACCAGCCTGGCCGTCGGCGCCAGCGCCACGCTGGCCGCCGCGCTGCTCGGCTCGCTGATCGGCCTGGTCGCCGGCTACGCGGGCGGGCGCACCGACGATGTCCTGATGCGCGGCATCGACATGGTGATGGCGTTCCCCTACGTCCTGCTCGCGCTCGCCATCGTCGCGGCCCTCGGCCCCGGGCTGATGAACGCGCTGCTCGCGATCGCCGTGGTGAACGTCCCGTTCTTCGCGCGCAACATCCGCGGGGTGACCCTGGGCCTGGCGCGGCGCGAGTTCATCGACGCCGCCCGGATGTCCGGGAAAAGCGGTCCCGCGATTCTGCTGACCGAGGTGCTCCCGAACGTGCTGCCGGTGATTGTCATCACGATGTCGACCACGCTGGGCTGGATGGTGCTTGAGACCGCCGGGCTGAGTTTCCTGGGGCTCGGGGCGCAGCCGCCGCAGGCGGACCTCGGCTCGATGCTTGGCGAGGGCCGGAAGCTGCTGTTCACCGCGCCGCACGTGTCGATCATTCCCGGCCTGGCCATCTTCGCGCTGGTCATGGGCATCAACCTGGTCGGCGACGGGATGCGCGACATGCTGGACCCGCGCCTCAAGTCCGGGTCGCTGGGCCGGCCCGCGCCCGCCACCCGGGTGGAGCGCGGCCCCGGGCCGGGCGGCGACGCGGACCCGGCGCGGGGGTCGCCGCCCCTGCTGGAGGTGCGCGGCCTGCGCACGGAGTTCACGGTCGGCGACGCGACCCACGTCGCCGTCGGCGGGGTCGGCTTCGACCTGCGGCCCGGCGAGAGCCTCGGGATCGTCGGGGAGTCCGGGTCGGGGAAGTCGGTCACGGCCCGGTCGCTTCTGGGGCTGGTGCCGACCCCGCCCGGGAAGATCACCGGGGGGCGCGTGCTCTACCACGGCGAGGACCTGCTCGGGGCGCCGTTCGGCCGGCTGCGGCAGCTGCGCGGGGGGAAGGTCGCCTACGTGTTCCAGGACCCGATGTCCTCGCTGCACCCGCTGATCACCGTGGGCGACCAGGTCGCGGAGGCGATCCGCGCGCACCAGCCGGTCGGTCGGGCCGAGGCCTGGGAGCAGGCCGTGCGCCTGCTTGGGCGGGTGCTCATCCCGAACCCGGCACAGCGGGCGCGGTGCCACCCCCACGAGTTCTCGGGCGGCATGCGACAGCGGGTCGGCATCGCGATGGCGCTGGCGAACGACGCCGAGATCCTGGTCGCGGACGAGCCGACCACCGCGCTCGATGTCACGGTGCAGTCCCAGATTCTCGCGCTGTTGCGCCGGCTGCGGGAGGAGAGCGGGGTCGCCCTGCTGTTCATCACCCACGACTTCGGGGTCGTCTCCGAGATGTGCGACCGGGTCGCGGTGATGTACGCGGGGCGAATCGTCGAGATCGGGCCGACCCAGGAGGTGCTGGCCGATCCCCGACATCCCTACACCCGCAAGCTGATCGACTGCGTGCCGGTCATGGGGACCGCCCGGCGGCGGCTTGACTCGATCCCGGGCCTACCGCCCATGCTCGACCGCCTCCCGAAAGGGTGCGCGTTCGCGGACCGGTGCCCGTTCGCCGACGGCGCCTGCCGCGCGGGCGACATCGGGCTCGGCCCGGCCGGCCCGGGGCGGCAGGTCCGCTGCCTGAGGCCGCTGGGAATCCCGGCATGACCCCCCCGGCACTGGAGACCGAGGACCTGGCCCGGACGTTCGGGGGCGGGCGGTCCCTGTGGGGAACCCCCCGGCCGGAAGTCCGCGCGCTGCGCGGGGTGACGCTCAGGCTCGACCGGGGCGAGACCCTCGGGATTGTCGGCGAGTCCGGGTGCGGCAAGACGACGCTTGCCCGGCTGATCGCGGGCCTTGACCGCCCCACCCACGGGAGGATCCGTCTCGCCGGCAAGGACATCGCCCCGCTGGTCCGGCACGACCGCCGCGCCCTGGCGCGCGACATCCAGTACGTGTTCCAGGACCCGGTCAGTTCCCTGAACCCGCGCAAGACCGTGCGCGCCTCGCTGGAGGCGCCGCTCACGCACCTTCTCGGCCTGGGGAGGCCTGAGCGTGAACGGCGCACGGAGGAGATCGTCGGGGCGGTCGGGCTGCGCCCGGAGCACCTGGACCGCTACCCCCACGAGTTCTCGGGGGGACAGGCGCAACGGATCGGCATCGCGCGGGCGATCGCGCCGAACCCGACGATCCTGGTGCTTGACGAGCCGGTGTCCGCGCTGGACGTCTCGGTGCAGGCGCAGGTGCTGAACCTGCTGTCCGACCTCAAGGGGCGTTTCAACCTGACGTTCGTGTTCATCAGCCACGACCTCTCGGTGGTCGAGGCGGTCAGCGACCGCGTGGCCGTCATGTACCTCGGGAAAACGGTAGAATGCGCGAAGACCGACGACCTGTTCAGGTTCCCGCGCCATCCCTACACCAAGCTGCTGCTCGACTCGGTGCCGTTGCCCGGCAAGAGGAGGGCGCCCGTGACCGGGCCGGCCGCCGAGCTGCCGGACCCGGGGAACCCCCCGGCGGGCTGCGCCTACTCCCCTCGCTGCCCGCGGTCGCGGCAACGGTGCCGGGACGCGGAGCCCCGGCTGGCGGGGAACGGCGCGGCCCACCAGGTGGCGTGCTTCTTCCCGCTGGGGACGGGGGACGGGGCCGGGGAAGACGCGGCATGAGCGCGAAGAGGGGCAGCCCCGGCGCCGGCAACCCGGGCGACGCGCGCAAGGGAATGGGGCGCACCGACGAGATCTGCGAGCGCATCAAGGACTGGATCGCCGACAGCCGGATCCGGCCGGGGGACCGCCTTCCCCAGGAGCATTCGCTGATGGAGCAGTTCGGCGCCTCGAAGGGGACCGTCCGCGAGGCGCTGAAGTCGCTGAAGACCCAGGGGCTGATCCGGACGCGGACCGGCCCGGGGGGCGGCTCGTTCATCACGGAGATCGGCGGCGACCACGCGATGGAGCTGCTGTCGAACCACTTCTTCTTCCAGCAGCCGACGATCACCGACATCTACGCGCTGCGCCGGCAGCTTGAGCCCGAGCTGGCCGCCAGCGTGGTCGGCCGGCTCGGCGAGGACGACTTCCGGCGCCTTGAGGGGACCATGCGCCTGTACGACCACCCCGCGGCCAACCTGGGGGAGGAGTACCAGCAACGGCTTGCCGAGCTCGACTTCCACACGGCGCTCGCGGAGCTCTCGCCGAACCCGCTGCTCGGCTTCGTCTGCGGGTTCCTGCAGAACCTGCTGCGGAACCTGGCGATCTGCCGGCGCATCTACGATTCGCCGAACCCCGGGCTGCGGGAGCACGCGCTGCACTACCAGGTGCGGCTGATGCAGGCGTTTCGCAGGCGCGACGAGGACTTGGCGCGCCAGGTGATGCGCGAGCACATGTGCGCCGCGCAGGCCTACATGGAGTCGTGCGAGGCGGAGATCAAGAAGGACTTCCTGAGGATCGCGAGCTCCTCCTGACCCCGGCGGCAAAGGGGGGCATGCGCCGAAAGGATCCCTCAACGCCTCGTTGCCGAGGCGGTGACCCGGCCGACAATCCCCATGGGACGGGCTTTCGCGTGCCCCCCTCCAGTCAGCAGCACAGAGGCGTCCCTTGCTCTCCGCGGACAGGCTGGTCGTCCCCTTGCCAGAAACCGGGACCGCGTGATCGGGTCAGGTGTCGACAACATCCCCCAAGGGCGGGCGGCGACAGGCACGCGACCCCGCCCACGGGATGTGCCCCGCAAGACATGTTGCCCCCGGCGGGTTGACTTGTGGTATGATCCGCCACGAGTGGTCGCTGGCACCCCTTCGATGAATCGCATAGACCCCGTGACAAAGGCAGGGAGAGACAACCCGCTTGAGCATGGAACCATGCGGGACCGGACCTTGGTGTCGGCAAAGATGCGCGCCCGTGACAGTCGACGACCGGGGGACACCTCCGGTAAGCAGGTCGCCCGCGCGGACCGGAAGGCGGACGGGGCGGCACGGGTCCCGGGCGTGTTGCCCGGCTCGGAGGAAGACGGGAACGTGTTCAACATGGGCCGATTGGGACCCCGCCTGCGGGAAATCAGGGAGCAACGCGGGAAAAGCCTGCGGGCCGTGGCCGCGGTCCTTGGCCTGAGCCCCGGGGCCGTGTCGGAGACCGAGAACGGGACCCGGCGGGTTTTGGTGTCCGAACTCCGGAAGCTTGAGAAGCTTTACCAGTGCTCTAGCCGGGCTTTTCTGTACCCGGAGGATGAGAGGAAAAAGGAGGAGATGTTTCGGGTGTTGCGGAAGGAATGCCCGGAAATGACACCCGCGTCGAGGATCGGTTCCGATGTGCGCCGACTGCTTGACCTCTTCGAGACAGGTGTCTCTCTGCGAAAGTTGCTCGGCCGGGCGTTCGAGCCGACGGTGCCCGACCACTCGGCGCGAATCGCGGGCACGGGCGCGGCCGTCCGGCAGGGGGAGGCGGTTGCCAAGGAGGAGCGTCGCCGGCTTGGCCTTGGGAACGCGCCCTTGGTGGCGGTTCCGGACCTCATCGGTTCCCAGGGCATTTGGGTTTCCGAGATCGGCCTTCCCGAGAAGCTGTCGGGGTTTTTCATGAGTCACCCGGCAGTCGGCATGGCCGTTGTTGCCAACCGCGGGCACCCCTCCGCGCGCATGCGGTTCTCCTACGCACACGAGTATGCGCACGCGCTCTTCGACCGCAACGAGGTGGCGGTCGTGACCCGCGGAGAGTCTTCGGCCAAGCTTAAGGAGAAGCGCGCAAACGCCTTCGCCGCGGCCTTCCTCATGCCCGAGGAGGGCGTTGAGGAATGGCTGGTGTCAATTGGGAAGGGCCAGGCCAACCGGCACCCGCGTGTCATTTTCGATGCCGCCACCAACTCGCCGATGCGAGCGGCGGGACGGTCGCGGCCCGCCTCACAGGCAATAACGTACCAAGACGTGTCGATGATTGCCCTGCATTACGGTGTCAGCTTCGAGGCGGCGGTCTGGCGGTTGCGCAACCTTCGACATCTCAGCGGAAACGAGTCCGGGGTCATCATCGGCCAAAAGGACATGGGGAACCTGTATCTCAAGACCATGGGTTACGGCACGCCTCCCGGAAAGGAAGGCAGAAAGCCAAACCGGGTGCTTGTTGGCCAGCTGATCCACCTGGCGACCGAGGCGTTCCGCCAAGGGCAGATAACCCGGGGCCGTCTTGGCGATGTCGGGGAGAGCGTCGGGATTGGGAGGGGCGTCCTTCTCGACCTGACATTTGCCACACACCCCGACTTGGAGAGGTTCCCGTTGTGACGCCATGGACATAGCGATAGACACGTCGGTTTTGATTCCGTTCCTGAGAGCCGATCGCGCGGACCTGCTCGGCGCCTACCCGGGCAGATTCCTTGTGACGGACGAGGTTGCCAAGGAAATCTGGGATCCTGTCCAGAAAAGTCGGCTGGACACTGCGCTTGAGAATGGCCATCTTGTCCAGCACCCGGTCGGCGGTGCGAAGGCATACGGCGCGGGCGCACTGTTTGGGGGGCACCCCAAGCTGGGCGCCGGGGAGATCGCCGTGTTTAAGGTCGCAATCCAGACCGGATGCGCGGTGTCGACCGGGGACACGCGCGCACTGAGATACGTGAAAAGGAAATTTGGCATGGAATTCCATGTCATAACGGCAGAAGACATTGTGCGTTCCTTGGCAGAGGCGGGCGTTTTGACGAAGGGCGAGGCCTGGAGGTTGCGCCTCCATATCCGCAGCTGAACCGGAAACGGAGATGGTGGGGCTTCAAGGGGGAGGACTTTTCTGGCCGCTCCTGGCGGGTCTGTCGCTGACGTGCCATCGAAGGGGAGGACCGGTGGCTGGACCGTTCACCGAGTGCCTGGGCCTGAACGATTTTTTCTGCTTGCTTGCGCCGCAAGGGCACCGGGCATGGAGCCCGGACCGATCGCGGGTCTCTGAACCCGGGGTTTGGGCTCACACGGGCAGAGCAAGGAGGGACATAGGTAGCACTGGTGTGCGGTTTTCGGGTGCTTGTGGTAAGATCCGTGGCGGGATGCGGGCTGACCCGCCCCCGGGAGAAAAGTCATGGATCGTCTGGTGAAAACGACAGGGGACGGCGCGCTTGCAACCAACGCCCAGGGGCAGGCAGAACGCTCTGTCAGGAACAGAGGGCGAGGGCCGGGCAGTCTCGGCAGTCGGGTGTCGAGCGACGTCTCCGAGAGGGGAACCGATACTCGACCCCTCCCGAGGAGAGGCCGTGCCGCGCCGAGCCCGACCCAGCTGGGGCGCCGGTTGCGGAACGCCAGGAAAAGCCGGGGCAGAAGCCGACAGGACGTGGCCGAGGTCCTCAACCTGCCCGTCACAGCCGTGGCCGACATGGAGAACGGAGTCCGGGCAGTGTCGGTGGACGAACTCGACGCGCTTGGCCGCTTTTACCGTTGCTCTGCCTCGTCTTTCCACTACCCCAAGAAGGAGGAGGCGAAAGAGGAGCTGTTCGCGATCTTGCGCCGGAAGTGCCCTGAGATGGAGCCGTCATCGGAGATCGGCTCCGAGATGTGGCGGTTCCTGGAGTATTTCGTCATCGGCATGTCGTTGCGGAAATTCCTCGGCAGGACGTTCGAGCAGAGGATCCCCGACTACTCCGGGCGGGTGACAAGGGCGGACACGGCCATTTTGCAGGGCGAGACCGCGGCCGAGGAGGAGCGACGCCGGCTTGGCCTTGGGCACGCACCTGTTTGGGGGATTCCCGACCTTGTCAGCCTGCAGGGAGCCTGGGTCGTGGAGACGGCGCTTCCCGAGGGGCTGCTTGGCCTGTCCATGAGCCACTCGGCTGTCGGGACGGCGATCTTCGTCAGCCGCCAGGACGACCCGGTGCGCAAGCGGCTCTCCTACGCGCACGGATATGCGCATGCGCTCTTCGACCGGGGCGAGACGGTGACGGTGACACGGGGGGAACGGTCGACCGGGCTTATGGGGATTCGGGCGAACGCCTTTGCGTCCGCCTTCCTCATGCCGACAAGGGGTGTGGAGAGCTGGCTGATGTCGGTCGGAAAGGGCCAACCCGGTCGGCACACGCACGTTGTTTTCGACGAGGCGTCCGGCTCGCCGACCCGGGCGGAAATGCGCCCCCGGCCGGCTTCCCAGACGATCACCCACCAGGACGTGGCGATGCTTGCCCGGCATTACGGCGTCGGTTTCGAGGCGATGGCCTGGCGCCTGAGGAACCTTCGGCACGTTGGCGACACCAAGGCGAGGGAGCTCATCGGCCAGAGGGAACTTGGGGAGGCGCACCTCAGGCTGGTGGGTTACGGCGACCTTGCCGGGGACACCGGCAACGCCGAGCGGGTGATCACCAGCCAGCTGATTCACCTGGGGACCGAGGCCTTTCGCCAAGGGAGGATCTCCCGTGGCCGGCTTGCCGAGATCGGGCGCGGTCTCGGGATCGAACGGGAACACCTTCTGAGGCTGGCGTTCGCGACATGCCCCGACCTGGACAAGATCCCGGTGTGGTTTTAGGGGTGGCGTCTCCCTTGCCCGCCCGTTGCCATCCTTGGGGCGGCCGAAGGGCCGCATTGCCCGCCACAGCCCGGTTGTGGCCGCCTCCGGAGGCCGCGTTCTTTTGAATCAGCCGCTCGCGCTCCCGGACCGTGGAACTCGGTTCGTGGGGA
>CAZZIL010000393.1:0-2654 GCA_964654265.1 uncultured Gammaproteobacteria bacterium
GTCCGACTACAGCCTGGAGCGCCCGCCGTTCGCCGTGTGCGCGCCGACGCCGGCGACCGGCGGCGTGTTCACCCTGCGCATCGACTGCGGCGCCGACAGCGTCGCCGGCTCCGTGCTCTCGGTGGACCTCGGCGTCGGGACCGCGCGCGAGACCGTCGCCGTCGAGTTCGACCCGCCGGCCGGCGGCGGCGTCGCCGGGCCGCTCGTCGCCCGCGACTATTTCGGCGCGGACGGCGGCTCCCACGACCGCCGTGTCACCGACGGCGTCGTGTTCGCCGTCGTCTCGTTCGGCCCCAACGGCTTCGGCGCGCCGCGCGCCGCCGACGGCAACCTGCTGTGCGCGACGCACCCGTCCGGCGCCGCCGCGAACCCCGAGGTCTTCCACGTCGGCCTGTTGCGCGACATCGAGTTCACCCCCGGCCTCGGACGGTGCCGGCTCCCGTCCGACTATGAGCTCACCGACGCCAACGTCTACCTGATGCCGGAACTCGAGAACTGTCAAGGCATTTTGATTATGTCCGCTTTCCGGGCACACTGATTATGTCCGCTGGGGGCGGGTAGACGGACCGTTCAGGACGGCGTTTCCCGGCAGCCGGCAACGGTTCTGATCTCTTTCCGAGTCTTGGCCGCCACGCGGCCACTCGCTTTGCGTTGAGCATCCTGTCCGCGGCGGTCGGCGCGCTGACGCGGGGCCGCCGTGGTGCGCTGCAGACGCAGAGCGTGCAGCGCATACCACGGCGAGTCAGGCTAGAAAGCGCCGGGAACCGCAAGACGGCCGTAAGGCCGCAAGGATGCGACAGACTGGGGGGCGAATGCCCCCCAACCATCCGGCCCGAATGCCGATCGCCCGCGAAGCGGGCGCGCGCTCAGCGGCCCGCCCCGGGCCGCCGCGCTCCCGGCGTTGCGGGTCGCGGGGGCCAGGCTGTGCACAGGCCGCGCGCCCACCCACCCAAAGTGAGGCCGGGGCGCGCGAAGCCCGCGCGCAGGCGCCAGGGCCCCCTCGCGATCCCCACGACACCCGCACCCCGGCGCACCCGGCACCGGGCGGCCTTGCACACGCGAGCAGCGCCCGCCAGGGCAATGCGCGCCGTGCGAAGGCGACCCGCTCATCTCCCCCGGCGAGACACCGGGACGAAAGCCCGGACAGTCGGCCGTCAGCCCACGGCATCCCCGGCCGGCGCCGCGCCGGCCGGCCACGAAGACAGCGCGGCCCCCGGCCGACCGGGGGCCGCCACGGTCACGCCGGCAGTCCCCGACGACAAGGGTGGTCCGCTCCCGGAGCGCGACCCGGCCGTCGGCGCGACACCGCCCGGTCCACCGCGCGGTTCAGCTCGCGGGAATCCACCGCCTCCGCGCCCGCCCGGCCACGCGACACCTCGCGCGTCGGAACCTCGACGCCCAGCACCGACACGAAGCGCTCACCGTCCGGCCGCACGTGCACCGTCACCCCCGCGCGGCACGCGTCGCCCAGGCCCACCCCCGCAGGCAACGACTCCACCACGTGCCGCGAACCCTCGTGAGAGAACACCCGGTCCGCCGACAGCCGGCGCCCAACCTGCACCGAGAACAGCTGGCGGCGCCCCGGCGCGTCCAGCGCCAACGGAACGTGCGCGTCCGACGCGTCCGCCGGCGCAACCGCGAAGCGCTGGTTGTGACGCCCGACCCAACCGTCCAGGTAGTCGTTCGCCGCCGACAGCGCCGCGTCCTCGTCCGCGAACGACATCCCCGACAACGCGTTCGCCAACTCCCGCAACAGGCGCTGCTGCGCCGTCAGGTGCGCGCGCTCCACCCGGCCGCGCGACTGCGGAGACAGCGACACGATGTGCTCGACGCGCGACGAGCGGAACACGCGGCCCAACTGGCTCTCGCCGCGCGCGCCGTCGCGCGCGTGGGGAACAAACGCCGTGTGGCGATCCGTGTACACCGCCACCGGAACCCCGTGACGGCCGAAGCACTCCTCCATCGCCCCCAGATACGACAGCGACGACTCCGTCCGCGCGAAGCGCGCGTGCAAAACCTCCGACGTCGCGTCGTCGATGAACACCTGCAACACCCAACGGTAGCCCTCCACCCACTCGTGCTCGCTCGCGTCGATCTGAACCAACTCGCCGCGCCGCGGCCGCCGCGGCCGCGGCGGGTGGGACGCCGGGGCACGCCGCGGCGATGCCGACCACAGACCCGCGCCCGTCAGCCAGCGACGGGCCGTCTCCGACGAGATCGACACCCCGCACTCCGCCGCGAAGCGCTCCGCCGCGTGGGACGGCGGGTAACGCCCGCGCGCCGACAGACCCCGATACCACGACACGAAACGCTCCCGGTCACACGCGCGGGAACGGTTGCCGCCGTTGCCGCGCCGAAGATCCGCCAGACCCGACGCCCCAGACGACTTCCACCGCGCGCGAACCCGGCGCAACTGGCGAGGTGTCAAACCCAGACGCGACGGCAGATCCGACAGCCGAACCTGACCCGCGTCCAACAGAACCATCGCCGCCATCCGCTCCTCACCCGCCTTGCTCAACGACAACGACACCGACTCACCAACCGACTTGCCCATCTGGTCTCCTGCTCTGATACCCCTTGCCCACATCCCTCACAGGCCCAGCCGCGGACATGATCAGGATGCTCAAAGCGGACATTATCAAAGTGCCGCCACA
>CAZZIL010000394.1:0-1992 GCA_964654265.1 uncultured Gammaproteobacteria bacterium
CGCGACGATCGGGCGGTTGCCCATCAGCGCAACGCCCCCGGGGCGCCAGCGCCGCCCCGCGCGGCCGCGGCAACGCCCCCGCCGCCCCCGTGTGCCTCCAGTCTCCTTCCCATGCCTCCTTGCCTGCGGGGGGTATTCTACGCGGGCGGCACGCGCCCGGTTGCGTGACGCGCGGCGGGAGGGCGCCGGCAGCCCGGCCTCGCCCGCGCCGGGCCCGCGTGTGGTACACTGAAACGTCAGGAGCAGTTCCAGTGGCACAGCCAGCAGTACCGGGGGAGAGCGCCTCGATTTCCGTCACCGACTTCGGGCCGATCGCGAGGGCGGAGTTCGACCTGCGCCCGCTGACGATCCTGGCGGGTCCGAGTAACACGGGCAAGTCGTACTCGGCAACGCTGGTCCACGCCATCTTGAAGTGCGTCTCCAGAAGCTGTGTCGGCGGCCTGGTCGATCCCTCGGGACACCCGGACCCAAAGGATCCGATGCTCCCCCTGATGATGGCGGACGTTGGCCGGGAACTGTGGCAGGACGTCCCCCGGGACGAAAGGGACAGATTCATCGGCTGGCTGAGGAAGTCCCGGAACGGCGCATCGAAAGGACCGGGGGAGGGTGGCGCGCTTCCGGGACCCATCCAGGACATCATGAGAAACGCCTGCGGGAGGTCCCTGGGGTCCGGCGAGCAGATCGGGAGGTTGCTGACGCAGGGCTTTGGCATCCGGGATGCCCGCGCACTGGTGCGGCGCAAGTCGCGGAAGCCCGCCCGGGTCCGTGTCTCTTTCTCCGGGGAATCGGTCGCCGACCTGGCCGGGCTTGAGTTTTCCCCCGGGCCCTCCGGCGTCTCCGCGCGCGGCTCGATCTCGCCCGGGTTCGGGATCCGGCCGGCGGCGCCGCACCTTGCCGCGCACGTCCTGCACCCCTTGGGATGGGGCCGCGGTCGCTGCGCGGAGGCCGTCACCGAGGAGTCGGCCTGGCACGCCCTTGGCGCAATGCTCCATATGGTGCGTCTGCCGCGCCTCGGGCTTGTCTCCCCGGTCCACCACTTTCCCGCCGACCGGAGCGGGATCATGCAGTTCCGGGACATTGTCGTCAGCTCGCTCCTCGGGGATGCATCGCAACCCGGGTGGCGCCCGTCCGTGCCGGGACCCAAGCTCTCCGGGGTGAGAGGGGACCTGCTTCGGGGGCTGGCTGTCATTGACGATGCCGAGGGTCCGCTGTCGGACCACGGGAAGGCGATGGAGACGGAAATTCTCGGGGGCGAGATCCGCATGGAGAGGGTGATGGGTATCACCCTTCCGCAGTTCTACTACCGGCCGACCGGCTGGGGAGGCTCGGACAAGGGGATACCCTTGGCGAACGCCTCGGCAATGGTGTCGGAGCTGGCGCCGATTGTCCTTTGGTTGCGGCACGTGGCGAAGAAGGGCGACCTGCTGATCATCGAGGAGCCCGAGGCCCACCTGCATCCGGCCCTGCAGGCGAAGCTCGCCATCCGCCTGGCAAGATTGGTGAAGGCGGGGGTCCGGGTCATTGTGACCACCCACAGCGCATGGATGGTGGAGCAGTTCACCAACCTGATATGCCTTTCGCTTGTGTCAAAGGCGCGCAGGGCGGGAGTCGAGACCTATCTCAGAAAAATCGCGCAGGCGGACCTGGACCGGTCCATGATGGGGGTGTGGCTGTTTGAGCCAAGGCGGCGGCCGGCGGGATCGGTCGCCCGGGAAGTTCCGTTTGACCTTGAATCAGGGCTGATCCCCCTGATGCAGTTCACGGACGTCTCGCTTGACATCTACAACGAGTGGGCCATGATAGAAAACCAACGGCAAAGCGCGGCGCCTGCCTGATGGTGATTCCCCAGGGAGTGCGCGATCGCGTCCGCCGGGAGTGGCTGGTGGCAAGGTGCAGGTCCGGGCGCGGCGCCGTCGTGTTTTCCCGGGCCTTTGACGACAGGCTGCTTATCAAGCTGGACCTGGTCCGCCCCCGGTTGCGCGGTCCCATCTG
>CAZZIL010000395.1:0-10444 GCA_964654265.1 uncultured Gammaproteobacteria bacterium
GTATTGCTGGATCAGGGTTGCCCCCATTGTCCAATATTCCCCACTGCTGCCTCCCGTAGGAGTCCGGGCCGTATCTCAGTCCCGGTGTGGCTGATCATCCTCTCAGACCAGCTACCGATCATCGCCTTGGTGGGCCGTTACCCCGCCAACAAGCTAATCGGACACAGGCCGCTCCGTCGGCGCGAGGCCCGAGGGTCCCCCGCTTTCCTCCGTGGAGATCATGCGGTATTACCCCCAATTTCTTGGGGTTATTCCCCACCGTCGGACACGTTCCTGTGCGTTACTCACCCGTCCGCCACTCGCCGCCAGGGGGCAAGCCCCCCGCGCTGCCGTTCGACTTGCATGTGTAAAGCATGCCGCCAGCGTTCAATCTGAGCCAGGATCAAACTCTTCAATTCAGAGAATTGTTTGCCCGCCCGCCCCGAGGGGCGCGCGGGCGCGGTTTTTCCGGTTCTTCCCGCTCGCGCTCACGTGTGTCATTGCCTGTTAAAGATCGGAAGGGGCATTGTAGCGGAAAAAGCGCCGGAGGGCGAAGTTTTTTTCGCGGGGGGCGGAATCGCCCCGCGGCGCGGCGCGCGGCGGCGCGCGCCGGGACGGGCGCCCCGGCGGGTGGGCGGCAGGGCGCGAGGCGTCGCAACCCCCGTGGTCACAGGGGTTCGCGCGTCCCGGCGGCCTGCGCGCGCGGGCCGCGGACCGCGCCCGCGAAGGCGCGATTCGGGCACTGAGAAAAAAGTCACATCGGGCGGGCTTTCGGGCCTTCGGTGGCCGTTCGCGGTCCCGGGCGCGCCGATCGACGCCCGGCGGGGGCGCCCGGGACGGCCGGGGCCGCCGCCGCGCGGCGCGGCCAGAGGCGTCCCGCGCAAGGGGGCGGCACGGCACGCACGGTCGGGCGGCGCCGCGCCGGCGTGCGCGCTGTGCGCGCCGCCCTTGCGGGCGTGCGGTGTCGGCGCGGCCGATGCGCCGACGCACCGTGGACGGTCGGCGCCCGGGGCAACCCGCCCGGCCACCGCAGGCGCGAAGGGACGCTCCGGACCGTGGCGGCGCACGGCCAGCGGGCAGGGCGACCGCTGGCGAGACCGGCCCACACGCCGCGCGCCGGGGGCGACGGCCCTTGAGGTCACGCGCCTGCCGGGGACGGCGAGGCCAACCGCGCGCACGGCCTGCCTGGGCGCGTCTCCGCGATGCGCCCGGCCTTCGAGGTGCGGGCCTTTCGCCATCCGCCCGGGACACCGGCACCGCGCGCCGGGTTGCCGACGCCCTCGGTGGTGGGCGCGCGCGACCTTGCCGATGGTGACGTGGCCGGCGAGCCGGTCACGACTCGTCGATGTCAGGCGCGCGCGCGACCGTCGGCACGCACCCGCGCCCGCGCCGCTTCGTGGCAGCGACAGTCGGCGCCTGGGCTGTCCCGGACATCCCGCGACACGCCTTCGCTGATCGCGCAGTGGCACGCCCACCGCAGCGGTCGTCCGCCGTCACTTCCGGCATGACGTGGCCGATGCGATTCCTCACCGCGAACAGGCGATGGCACGCGCGCGCCCGGATCGGGCGCCGCCCAAGTGGCCGGCACGGCTCGACACTTCCCCGCCAAGCCGAACCGCTCGGCGACAGCACCCGCGTCAACGGCAACGTCCGGCTCGCCCGTCGCCGCCCGGCGGTCGCGGTCCCGGACAGCCCACTCGTGCGCCTTGCGGAACCGCGCGCCGGACGTGATCGCCGCCGCGCACACCAGCGCCGACTGCTCGCCCGACAGCGGCGTGGCGATCACGCCCGCCTTCCGCTGTCCGCCATCGCACCGCTCGAAGAGGACCGCGTCACAGGCGCCGATCACGGCGCCCCCTTGCGGATCGCGCGGATCGCGCCAGGCGTCACCACGCGGTCGTGGTCGTGCGGATGCATGTAGCACGCCCGGCGCGCGCGGACCTCCGCCGGGATCCCGTTGCGCGGCGCTGGCGCTGATCGGCCGGGTCGGTGATCGCCGGCAGCGCCCGCGCGCGTGCGTCCGTCACGCCGAGGGCCCCAGTCGAACAGGGCCACGGTGACGGGGACGATCACGGCACGGCGCTCGCCGGTTTTGTCGAGGGCACCGGCGCATCGCGCCCCCGGGGGTCCTCCCGTTCGGCGAGGTCTTCCCCGCGCCCGGGAGGGGCGACGCCGACTGCGCGGTGACGGCGCCCGTCGCCCGCACCGCCGGGCGGCACGCGGCCGTGACGAGCGCGCACACCGCGCCGGGGCCGGGGACCGCCTTAGGCGCAATGGGCACGGACCGACGGAGCCCGCTGCCCGTGGCAACGGCGCCTGCCGCGGCGCGAGCCGGGCGGGATGCGGGCCGGGACCGCGACCGGGGACGGCATCGCGATCGCGTGCCCGACCGGCTCGACCGGCGCCAAGCGCACCGGCTCGACGGCGGGCGCGACGGGACCGGGCGCCGGCGGGTCTCCGGGGAGCACGCCCTCTCCCGCAGGGCCGGGCACCGCGGCACCGCGCGCGTCACGCAACGGGACGGCCCCGCCGGAAAGACCCCGTGTCCCGGCGCCCGGCAGCGCGCCCGTCGCGACGCGCCGCCGGGGGCGGACGCCCATCCGACTCCCCCCGTGACATCCCGGCGGCAAATGCCTGTAACGCCTAGCATTCCGCGAAGTTTTCCACAGAACTATCCACAGGGGGACGCCCCGGCCGCGACCGGGCCGCAACCGGGGCGGTCCGGCCCCGGCGCCCGACAAAACGCGGGGATTCCCGCGACAGCGGCGCGCGGCCTGGGCGATCGGCCGGGCAGGCCGCCCCGCGCGGGCGGGAATCATGCGGTTTTTGTGATATGCCGTTCTTTCAACGGGTTGCGCAAGTGGTCAATTTTAGTCCAACCGCCGCCGACCCCTTTGCCACTCGCCATCTCGACAGGGTTGTGCACACGGTTTTGCACAGAATCTGTAGAAAAGCCCCGGAGGGGCCGCCGGGACGGGCGTCACCCCTGAAAGACCCTTGCGCGGGCGGCGCGGACCGGTGTTTTGCACACCGGGGCGGCTCATTCCTTCAGCCTGAGGTTCTTGGGGTCGTACGCCATGCGGGGCACCATCTCCAGCGGGACGCGCTCGCCGGCGATCTCGACCTCCCAGGCGGCGTCGCGGATGTCGGCCAGGGTGTCGGCGCCGTCCAGCTCGACGTGCGCGAACCCGAGCGAGCGCCCGGTGCGGTGGCCGTGCGCCCCGGAGGTGATCCCGCCGGCGAGCGACCCGTCGCGGAACACGGGCTCCTCGCCGTGCACCAGCAAGTCGTCCGCGACGGCGAACAGCGCGAGTCGCCGGTCGGCCTTTTGCTCGCGCGCGCGCAGCAGGGCGTCGCGCCCGATGAACCCCCCCGGCTTGTCGTACGCGACGGCGAACCCGAGCCCCGCCTGCAGCGGCGTGTCCTCGGGGGTGATGTCGTGGCCGAAGTGGCGCCGCGCCTTCTCCAGCCTCATCGAGTCGACGGCGTGGAAGCCGACGTGCGCGCACCCGAGTTCCTGCCCGGCCTCGACCAGCCGGTCGAAGAGCGCGGCCGCGAACTCGGTGGGCACGCACAGCTCCCATCCGGGCTCGCCGACGTAGCTGACGCGCGAGGCGCGCACCGTCGCGCGGCCGAGCTCGACCAGCCGGCTGGAGCCGGGCGCGCGCAGCCGCTCGTCGGCCCAGTCGTCCGGGCCGACCGACGCGAGCAGTTGCCGGGCGCGCGGCCCCATCACCGCGACGAGCGCGAAGGCCGAGGTGGCGTCGAACGTCTCGCAGCGGGCGTCGCCCGGCAGGTGGCGCCTCAGCCACGCCTGGTCCCGCACCTGGGAGCCGACGCCGGAGATCACCAGGAACTCGTCGCCCGCGACCCGCGTGACGGTCACGTCGGCGACGATGCCGCCGTGCGCGTTGAGCCACTGGGTGTAGACCACCCGCCCGGGCGCGACGTCGATGTCGTTGGCGCAGACCCGGCCGAGGGCGGCGCAGGCGTCGGCCCCCTTCACGGCGATCTTCGCGAACGAGGAGAGGTCCGCGAGCCCGACCCGGTCGCGCATCGCGAGGCACTCCCCGGCGCAGCGGTCGAACCAGTTCTGCCGGCCGAAGGAGTAGCCGTAGCGCGGCTCGGTCCCGGCGGGCGCGAACCAGTTCGGCCGCTCCCAGCCGGCGGCCTCGCCGAAGCAGGCGTTCGCCCCCGCGAGCGCCGCGTGCAGCGGCGAGCGCCGGACGTCGCGCGCGCTCTCCTTCTGCCGGTGCGGCCAGTGCATCGCGTAGAGCAGCCCCAGTGTCTCGACCGTGCGCTCGCGCAGGTAGAGCCGGTTCCCCTGGAACGGGTGCAGCCGGTCCGCGCGCACGTCCTCGAAGTCCTGCGGCGGCTCGCCGTCCACCATCCAGTCGGCAAGCAGCCGGCCGACACCGCCCGCCGACTGGATGCCGATCGAGTTGAAGCCGGCCGCGACAAACAGCCCGTCGACCTCGGGCGTCTCGCCGACCAGGAAGTTGTCGTCGGGCGTGAAGCTCTCCGGCCCGGAGAAGAACAGCCGGATGCCGGCGGTCTCCAGCCCGGGGAAGCGCCAGACCATCTTCTCCAGGATCGGCTCGAAGTGCCCCATGTCCATCGGCAGCGAGTCGAAGGCGAAGTCCTCGGGGATGCCGTCCATCCCCCAGGGCTTCGCCACCGGCTCGAAGCAGCCGACGAGGATCTTCCCGGCGTCCTCCTTGAGGTAGATGTGCGACGACGGGTCCCGCACCGACGGCAGGTCCGGCGGCAGGCCCTCCAGCGGCTCCGTCACGATGTAGAAGTGCTCGGCCGCGTGCAGCGGGACCGACACCCCGGCCGCCGCGGCGAGGTCCCGCGTCCACATCCCGGCGCACAGCACGACCTGGTCGGCGGCGCACTCGCCGCGCTCCGTCTCGACGCCGACGGCGCGGCGCCCGTCGACGAGCACCCTCCGCACCGCGAGGTCCTCGAAGATCCTCACGCCCGCCTGCCGCGCCCCGGCCGCCAGCGCCATCGAGATCCCGACCGGGTCGCACTGCCCGTCGGACGGGAGGTGCACCCCGCCGACCAGGTCCTCGGTGCGAAGGTGCGGGCACAGCCCGCGGATCCCGCCGGGGTCGAGCAGCTCCGCCTCCAGCCCGAAGCGGCGCGCCAGCGACATGTTGCGCTTGAGCTCGGTGAGCCGGTCCGCGTCGGGCGCGACCGCCACCGACCCGGTGCGGCGGTGCCCGGTGTCCTGTCCGGTCTCGTCGCCGATGCGGTCGTACAGCTCGGCGGAGTAGCGCACCAGCCGCGCAAGGTTCGACTTCCCGCGCAGCTGGCCGACCAGCCCGGCCGCGTGCCAGGTGGTGCCGCACGTCAGCCGCTTGCGCTCGAACAGGACCGTCTCGATGCCGCGCCGCCCCAGGTGGTAGGCGACGGCGCACCCGACGACGCCGCCGCCGACGACGATCGCCCGCGCGCTCGCCGGCGGGTCCTTCGGCGAGGGGGCGGCCGCCGCCCCCTGCGGCCTATCGCCCGGCCCGGCCACGCGCAACGCCCCCGGCGCACAAGACGCACATGCCCCGCATTCTATCCGCACCGCCCCGGGTCGATCCCCTCGGCCGCGACCAGCCGAAAGCGGTAGACCGAGCCGTTGCCCGTGTGGAAGCTCACCGGCACCATCCCGTGCTCCGGAGCCAGCCGTAGCACGCTGGCCTTCCCGTCGCCGACGCGGTCCAGGCGGATCGCGCGGATCTCCCCGCCGAGCGCGAACTCCGACGGCTCCTCCGACGTCACCCGGTACTCGTACGTCGACAGCCGCTTGCCGTCCGTGACATGGTAGGTCCCGCCCGGCGCCCGGCACGTCGCCAGCGGCTGGTACAGGAAACTCAGCCGGTCGTGGAAGGCCGCCCCGGCGGCGATCGGCTCCTCGCCCTCGCCCGACGGCCAGCTCAGCGCGAGGCGCCCTGCCTCCCAGTCGAACTCCGCCGCACGCACGTCGTCGCCGCGCGACTGGCTGTAGCGCAGCGGCCGCAGCCCGCCCGCCGGGGAGATCTCCCCCTCGCTGACCCGGACGAAGTCCCCGGCGAACAGCAGCGCGGCCAGCCCCTCCGCGACCGCCCGGCTCTCGATGCGGTACGACCCGTCGCCGAGCGCCACCCGGTCCGTGACGACCCCCACGTCAAGGTCGCCGTAGCTCAGCCGGTAGGTGACCGTCACCGTCTCCGCCGCCGCGGCGGGCGCGGCCGAGAGCGCCAGCGGCGCAAGCGCCAACAGCGCCGCCAGCCGGCGCGCGCGCTCACGCATCGCGCAGCGCCTCGCCGGGCCGCGCCGCGCCGCACAGGACGCGCGCGATCGTCGCCGGGTACAGGCGGTGCTCGGCCTCCAGCACGCGCGCCGCCAGCGCGCGCTCGTCGTCGCCCGGCCGGACCGCCACCGACGCCTGCGCGAGCACCGTCCCGCCGTCGAGGCGCTCGTCCACCCAGTGCACCGTGCAGCCGTGCTCGCGCGCGCCCGACTCCAGCGCGCGCCGGTGGGTGTCGAGCCCCGGGAACCGCGGCAGCAACGACGGGTGGATGTTCACCACCCACCCCTCCAGCCGCGCGAGAAACCCCGCGCTCAGCACGCGCATGAACCCGGCGAGCGCCACCAGGCACGGCCGGTGGACCCCGATGTGCCGCAGCGCCGCGCGCTCGAACTCGGCGCGCGCGCGCCACGCGACCACTGTCGCCGGCACGCCGAACTCCCCGGCGACCGCGAGCCCGCGCGCCGCCGGGTTGTCGCTGACCACCAGCCGCACGCGGGGCCCCACCCCGGACTCCAGGATCGCCCGCAGGTTGCTGCCGCGCCCGGAGACGAGCACCACGAGGCCTCGGTCCGCGCCGGCGCTCACCGCGCGCCGGGCGCGGCGGCGAGGGGCCCCAGGCGGTGCACGCGCTCGCCCGCCGACTCCAGCGCGCGCGCCGCGTCGTCCGCGTCGGCGGCGCCGACCACCAGCGCCATGCCGACGCCGCAGTTGAACACCGCGCGCATCTCGCCCGGGGGCATCCCGCCGCGCTCCGCGAGCAGGCCGAACAGCTCGGAGGACGGCCACGCCGCCGGGTCCGGCCGCGCGGCCACCCCGGCCGGGAGCACCCGCCCGAGGTTCGCGTCGAACCCGCCGCCGGTGATGTGCGCCGCCGCCTTCAGCCACGGCAGCGCCGCGGCGAGCGCCGCGGCGTAGATCCGCGTCGGCTCCATCAGCGCCTCGCCGAGGCTTCGGCCGCCGACCCGCTCGCGCAGGTCCAGGCGCCCCTCGCGCACCCACTGGCGCAGCAACGAGAACCCGTTGCTGTGCGCCCCGCTCGACCCGAGGCCGAGCACGACGTCGCCGGGGACGATGCCGTCCGCGCGCGGCAGCAGCCGCGACTTCTCCGCGATCCCGACCGCGAACCCGGTGAGGTCCAGCTGGCCCGGCGCGTACACGCCCGGCATCTCCGCCGTCTCGCCGCCGACGAGCGCGCAGCCGGCGATCGCGCAGCCGTCGGCGACCCCGGCGACCAGCCGCTCGGCCTGCCCAACGTCGAGCCGGCCGCACGCCAGGCAGTCGAGGAAGAACAGCGGCCGCGCGCCGTGTGTCGCGATGTCGTTGACGCACATCGCGACCAGGTCGATCCCGACCCGGCGCTCCAGCCCCAGCTCGATCCCGAGCGACAGCTTGGTGCCGACGCCGTCGGCGCCCGACACCAGCACCGGCTCGCGGTAGCCCGCCGGCAACTCGAACAGCGCGCCGAAGCCGCCGATGCCGCCGAGCACGCCGGGGACCGCCGTGCGCCGGGCCAGCCCGGCGATGCGCCCGGCCAGCCGGTCCGCGGCGTCGGTGTCGACCCCGGCGCGCGCGTAGCGGGCGGATTTGGCGGCGCGTTTCACCTTGTTTCGGGTGGTAGACTTGGGATTCTACCTTGACCGGGCCGAATGTCCTCCGACCACAGTCTGCTGTTCTTCTGGCTTGCGGCCGCCGTGGTGTCGGGCTGGCTGGTGCACCTGCTGTCGCCGTACCTGACGCCGTTCGTGACGGCGGCGATCCTGGGTTACATCGGGGCCCCGCTGGTCGCCCGGCTGGAGCGCCGGCGGGTCCCGCGCGGCGCCGGTGCGGCGTGCGTGCTGCTGCTGATGGCGGCGCTGGCGGCGGCGCTGGCGGCGGTGGTGGCGCCGCTGGTCGCAGGGCAGGTCGGCCAGCTGGTCCAAGCGCTGCCCGGGATGGCGAAGCGCCTGGGCGAGGCGCTGGCGTCGGTCTCGCCCGGGCTGGCGGCGGCGCTGGAGGGCGAGGACTGGGCGGCGCTGCTGCCGGAGCTGACGGGCGGCGCCGGGTCGGTCGGCCTCGGCATGCTCCGGTCGGTGGTCGGCTCGATCGGCAGCGGCCTCGGCACGCTGGTGGCGGTGGCCGCGAACGTCGCGCTGGTGCCGCTCGTGCTGTTCTACGTCCTGCGCGACTGGGAGCGCATCGTCGCGGGCGTCGACGGACTGCTACCGCGCGGGCGGGCGGGCGAGATCCGCGGGCTGGCGCGCTCGTGCGACCGGATCCTGGGGGAGTTCCTGCGCGCGCAGCTGGCGGTGATCCTCATCATGGTCGCGCTCTACTCGGCGCTGCTGTGGCCGACCGGCGTGAACTTCGCGTTCGCGATCGGCGCGATCGCCGGGGTGTTCGTGTTCGTCCCGTACTTCGGGTTCGCGCTCGGCCTGTGCGTCGGGCTGCTGGTCGCCTGGTCCCAGGGCGGCGGGCCCGCGCTCGCCGGCGCGGTCGCGCTGGCGATGGTGGCCGGGACCCTAGTCGAGAGCTTCGCCGTGACACCGCTGATCGTCGGCAAGCGCACCGGGCTGCACCCGGTGGCGATCCTCCTGCTGCTCGCGGCCGGCGGCGGGCTGTTCGGGTTTGTGGGCATGCTGCTGGCGTTGCCGGCCGGCGCGGTGGGCGCGGTGCTCGCGCGCCACGCGCGGGAGCGCTACCTGGCGAGTCGCGCGTACCGGTCGTGATGGACCTGCTGTTCGACATCCACACGCCCGAGGCGCCGTCGTTCGGGAACTTCGTCGCGGAGGGCAACGAGGAGGCGCTCGCAGCGGTGCGCGCGCTGTCGGTCCCGGGCGCGGCGGCGGGCTCGGCCCTGCTGGTGTGGGGACCGCCCGGCAGCGGCAAGTCGCACCTGCTGTGCGCGGCGCGCGCCGAGGCGCGCTCCCGCGGGCTGTCGGTCGACGACGCGGCGGCGGGCGACGTCGCGGCGCCGACCGGCGCGGACCTGGCGGTCGCCGACGACGCCGACCGTCTCGGCGACGGCGGCCAGGCGCGGCTGTTCTCGGCGATCGACTCGAACCGGGTGTCGGGGCGCCCGGCCGTGCTGGTCTCGTGCCCGGAGCCGCCGCTCGGGTTGGACCTGCGGGAGGACCTGCGCACCCGGCTGGGCTCCTGCGTCGTGATCGGGTTGCGCCGGCTCAGCGAGGACGCCAAGCGGCGCGCGTTGCACGCATACGCCCGGCGGATGGGGCGCATGGTCGACCCGGAGGTGGTGGACCACCTGCTGCTTCGCCACCCGCGCAACCTCGGCCGGCTGCTCGCGGCGCTTCGCGAGCTGGACCGTTACGCGATCGCCCGGGGCGTCTCGCTCAACGTGCGCACGGTGCGCGAGTGGGGGTCGCTCCATCCCGGGGAGGCCGGGTGAGCTTCCGGGGCGAGGACGGCTTCAGGCACGGGCAGGAGGAGCGGGTCGGGGTGCTGCTCGTGAACCTCGGCACCCCGGCGGCGCCGACGCCGGCGGCGCTGAGGCCGTACCTCCGGCAGTTCCTGGGGGACCCGCGCGTGGTCGAGGCGCCGCGCTGGCTGTGGCAACCGTTCCTCAACCTTGTGATCGTCCCGACGCGCTCGCGCCGGTCGGCGCGGGCCTACCGCTCGGTGTGGACCGAGGAGGGCTCCCCCCTCCTCGTGATCAGCCGGGCGCAGCAGGCGGCGCTCGCGGCGCGCCTTGCCGGCGAGCCGGCCGACGTCGAGCTCGGCATGAGCTACGGCGAGCCGTCGATCCGCGGCGCGTTGCGCCGGCTCGCGGACCGGGGATGCCGGCGCCTTCTCGTGGTGCCGCTCTATCCGCAGTACTCCGGGTGCACCACCGGGTCGGTGTTCGCCGACGTCGCCGGGGAGCTGGGCGCCTGGAGATGGGTGCCCGACCTGCGCTTCGTCGGCCACTACTTCGACAGCCCGGGCTACGTCGACGCGCTCGCGGAGTCGATCAAGTCCTTCTGGGACGGCGGCCCCGGCCAGCCCGACAAGCTGGTGTTCTCCTTCCACGGGACGCCGGTGGACTACCTGGCGAAGGGCGACCCCTACCACTGCCAGTGCCAAGGGACCGCCCGGCTCGCCGCGGAGCGGCTCGGGCTCGCCGACGACCGGTGGACGGTGACCTTCCAGTCGCGGTTCGGCAGGAAGGAGTGGTTGCGGCCGTACACCGACCGCACGCTG
>CAZZIL010000396.1:0-21871 GCA_964654265.1 uncultured Gammaproteobacteria bacterium
GCAATGAGACGGGGGCCGCGTGAACGGCCCCCGGTGAGGTGTGCGGCCCCGTGTCGCCGGGCCGCGTCCGCGTGGCGGGCTAGCCGCCGTAGGGGGGCGGCGGCGACAGGTGCACGCTGTCGAGCACGGCGCGGCGATAGGCCTCGTGGTCGGCGGGTGTCCCGGTCATCCCGCTGAGATCCCGCCACGCCGGGCCCTGCGTGGTCCACCAGCAGATGGCCTCCGCGATCACCTGCCGCCGCCTCTCCGGGGCGGGCGGGTGCGGCTCCCCCACGCGGTCGGCAGACTCGCACGCGAGGGCGTGGTCCATCTCCAGCCGGGTGGCCACCGCGTCTGCGACACGCTCCGACATCAGCCAGTCGCCGCCGAGGTCGCGGGGGTCCGGGTAGCGGGCGGGCGGCACCGCGGCGATGGCCGCGATGGCGTGCTGGACCTGATCGCGGACCTGCCCCTCGCCGCCGTGCAGTCGGTAGCGCTCGATGGCCACCTCGTCCGGGTCGGGGTGGTCGCCGTGGACCGGGTGGGGATGATGCGCCGCCCACGCCGCCGCGTCCGCGATCTCGTCGTCGCTGATGTCGCGGCAGTCGCCGGGCTCGATGAGGTCGGCGATGTGGTCGCGGATGTACGGCGCCAGCAGGTCGCCGGTGTCGCCGGACCGCACGGCCCGATGGCACAGCTCGACGGCGGCCGCGTGGCGGCGCGTGGTCGCGAGAGCATCCGCCTCGCTCCAGTCGTCGTCGTCGTCGTCGTCGTCCGGGTCGGGCGCCGGGTCGGGCGCGTGCGGGTCGTCATCAGACCCGGACGGGGCACTCGCCGACTCGACTCGCGCGGCCCATCTGTCGCGGGCCTCGCGCGCGCCGGGGTCGATGTAGATCACCGCGCGCGGCGGTGTCCCGGTGAGCTGCCAGGCGGGGAGCCACGGGGCGGCCACGAGGTCCGCGAGGGCGGCGACTAGACGGCTGAGCGTGCCGTACGCGGCGAGGATGATCGCCAGGGCTGTCATCGCGATGAGGGTCGCGGGGCCCGGTCTCTCTGTAGACATGGGGAGAGTATACCACGGATTAGGGGCGCGTCAACATCTTTTTTCGCGGCCCCGGTCGATGGCCGGGGACGCCAAAGGAAGGGGGGCGCGCGGCCCCCCTGGAAGGTCGCCGCCGCGTGTCGCCGGGCGGCGGTCGGCGACACGCATCAGAAGACCGGCCCCGTGGACGGCAGGCCCGCCGCGGCGCGCAGCAGCTCGATGGCCCGGACTCGGCCGATGCGGTTCAGGCCCGCCCGGGTCGTGACGTCCGGGTGGGCCGTCCGGGTGAGGCCGTAGTCGTTGTAGTGGACGATGGCGCGCGCGGCGCTCTCGTCCACGGTCCCCGGGTCGAGGATGCGCACGTGGCAGGCCAGCGCCTCGGCGGCCGGCCCCTCGGCCTCCCGCGTCACCGGCAGGCCCGTGACGATGGCGGTCGCCGCGCGCACGGCGCCCGACAGGCACAGCGCCCGGATGTCCGGGTGGACCTCCCGGCCGTGGCCGTCCCGGTCGCCGGGGATGATGTCGCCGGGGCGCAGGTCGTCCCCGACAATCTCCCCGTCCGGGATGGCGGCGTGGCCACGGCAGACGCGCGCCACCTCCGCCCCCTCGGTCCAGCCCCGCGCATCGATCAGGCCACAGGCCACCTGCAGGATGATCACCGCCTCGGCGGCCAGCCCGGTCACGGCCGCCCCCTGAGGTCGCATGCGTCCGCCACGGATCTGAGGAGGGCCGCCGCCCGGTCCCGGCCGTCCGCCAAGAAGGTCTGGTAGGCGTGCCAATCGGTCCCCGGCGGGACCTCCTCCTCCGTGCGCAACGGCACAAGCGCGAAGTCGTTGTGGCCGGCGATCACCGCGTCCGCGACATCCTCGGTCACCCCTACCGGGTCGCGTGCGACACGCAACGCGACAGCCTCCGCCGCGGCGAACCGGCACGCGTCCGGCATCTCCCCGGTCTCGATCCGCACCGCGGCGCGAAGCGCGCCCGACAGGCATAGCCCCTCGATCTCGCCGTCCAGCCGGGCGGTGCCGTCCGGGCCGGTGATCACGCAGGCTTCCGTTAGCGACGCCGGGCCGCTCGCGTAAAACACCTCGCTCCGCTGGCACCAGCCGTGACGCTCGATGAGGTCCGCCGCCAAGTAGAGGATCTGAGCATCGAAGGACCGCTCGACTGCCGCCGCGCCGCACGAGGCGAAGCCGTTGCCAGGGCCGCCGCCCGGCGCCGGGTGCGCGACACCCGACAAGAGATCGAAGGCGCGCTGCTTGCCTAGGTCCTCGATCTCGGTCTCGGTCATCCCCTCTTGCTCTTCCGCTTCGACAAGCTCGATGTCGTTGTAGGAGGTGATCACCTCGGCCGCCGGGCGGTTGGGGACCGGGTCCGGGCTGATGTCCCGGATGTGGTCCGCCACCAGCTCGGCCGCCGGGAATTCCAGCGTCTCGGGCAAGGCGCCGGTGATCTCGCAGTGCGCCGCGCGCAACGCGCCCGACAGGCAGAGACCGAAGAGGTGGCTGTCGATCAGCGAGGCGCGACCGTAGCCGTCCCAGCTGAAGTCGTGCTCGTTCAGCCGCCGGGTGAAGTGCCGCGACACGCCTAGCACGCGCTTGGCCTCGTCCGCGTCCCTCGGCCGGAAGGCGCCCTCGCCGCCCTCACACCATCCCTGCTCGCAGAGCAGGTCGGCGGCGTGCGCGACAATGTGCCGCGCTTGCGCCTCCTCGTCTCGGCCGGGGCCGTCCGCCACCACCGACAGCGACAGCGAGGGAAAGAACCGGGAGAGCATCCCGTATGCCGCGATGATGATCGCGATGGCCAGCGTCCTCATTTGTCCGGTCAGGGTTCCGGGTCTCAAGGTAGACATGGGGGAAGTATACCACACCTTTGCGGTCTGTCAACCCCCTTGCGAAAAAAAGAAGGGGCCGCTCTCGGCGGCCCCCTGGAAGCCCGGCGGTGTCGCCCGCCGTCAGCGTGCCGCGGTCACCCGGCCTTCGCCATGCGGCGGCGGATGGCCTCGCGGATCGTCTCCTCGAAGCCCTCGCGGGTGATGCCCGCTCGCTCGCACGCGCGCCGCAGGTCGTCCTGCTGGTCCCACAACTCGGCGATGTGGCGGTCCAAGATGGTCGCCGCGAGGTTGTCCGCGTAGCGCTCCGCGTAGCGGTCCAGCCGCTCGCCCGCGCGCTCGGCCAAGAACTCCCGCTCCTCGTCGTCGGCAAGGACGGTCAGCTCGCGGATCAAGACCCGGCAGACAGAGATGGTGAACTCGGGCTCGTGCAGGCAGACCGCGTCCTGCTTGTCGCGCCGGCGCTCGCGGCTCTTCGCGATGCCGTCAAGCACCTTCGCCCGCAGCTTGAACCCCACCTTCTCCGTCTCCCGGCGCCGCGCCGCGATGATCGCCTCGCGGCGCTCGCGCGTCTTCTCCTGCCGGAGCAGCCTGTCGATCTCCGCGTCGGTCGCGTCCCGCACGAACTCGCGCACGGCCGGCCCCAAGTCCCCGATGTCAGGCTCGCGGTCGTCGCCGGGGAACCCGGCGATCAGCCCCCTGATCGTGTCGTCCCGGTCCGCCATCACTCGTAGACCTCGAACTCGTCCACAAGGTCTTCGATGCCCTTGCGGAAGGCGCCGTAGACGCACCCGGCGTAGCACGCGACAACCTGCTCATAGGTCACGTGGCCGCTCTTCGTCAGCCGGTCGATCTCGGTCACGTGCTCGGCCGCCCAGAGGTCGACACGCTCGCGAAGGAGGTTGTTCAGCTTCGCGCTGTCGACTCCCACCTCGGCATCGCACCCGTTCACGAGGTCGATCAGCGCGTCGTGCGTCCGGCCGTTGCGGTCGGCCTCGATGTCCTCCTCGGCTTGCGCCACCTCCTCTTCGGTCGCGTCCGGGTAGCACTCCCGGGCCGTGTCGATCTCGTAGCCCTCCTCCTCGCAGTCGGAAAAGACCTTGTCGCCTATCGCGTCCCGGCGCTTGCGCTCGATATAGTCCCAGGTGACCGACGGCGACAGGAAGCGCCCGTCCTGCTGTTCCCGCTCAAGCGTCCGCCGGTTGTACTGGTAGTGACGCAGGCAGGTGTAGACGAACTCGGCCGGGCGCCCCGGCTCGCCGGTGCGGATCTCAGGGTAGCTCCAGGTCGAGACCTTGTTCGTCAGGTCCCACCTCGCCGCGAAGTGCGCCTGAACATGGTCGGCGATGCCGGGGCTGATCCCCAACACCCTCGCCTTGTCGATGAACCGCGGAAGCCGGCCCTCGAGATCCGCCACCACGATGAAGCGCACGGCCTCGGCGTGGTCGCGGGAGATGCCCGGCAGGTCCTCGTTGATCGTCGCCCACAGGCTCGCGCGCCCCTGCTCGGTCGTCAGGTCCGGCGGGTCGTACACGCCCTCGCTGTCGACGAACCCGGACATCACGCCGACGGCCTGCTCGTGCAGGTCCACCAGCCGCGCCAGCTCGTCGATGTCGCCGCCGTGGTCGGCGGTGATCGGCGCGTCGCCCTCGGCCACCACGCCAAGCGTGAGCCGGGGGAAGAACCGCGAAAGCGTCGCGTGCGCGGCGAGACAGATCGCCATGATGATCATCCTTGCTTGTCGGGCCAGGGTCCCCGTTGTCGTCGTAGACATGGGGCTAGTATACCACACCTTTGCGGCAAGTCAACCCCCCGCGCGAAAAAAAGAGAGGGGCGCCGAAGCGCCCCCCTCCAGCGTCCCGCCGTGTGAGGCCGGCGGGGTCGCGTGACGCGGTCAGTCGTCGTCCTCGCTCTTGCGGTAGAGCTTCGCGTCCTCCTCCATCTGCCACCGCTTCGCGTTGGCCAGCGCCGTGACGATGGTCTCCTCGCCCCACCGCCACAGCCGCCAGAGAAGGTAGAGGACGAACACGCACAGCACGAACAGCGCCACGAGGATCGCCGCCATCTCGTCGCCGGGGCTCATGGCCGCCACGCCTCGCCTGTCGCGCTCCCGTACCGGGTGAACCACCGCGCCGCGAAGGTGTCGGTCGCCGCCGACTGAAGAAACGCCACCGCCCGGCCCTGCCCGATCCGCACCCGCTCGACGCGGGTGCTCCCCTCGTCGTCCGCGAGAAGCCCGTTGTCGTTCTTCCCGGTGATGGTGTTCCACGCGTTAAGCGGGATCGTCTCGGCCCGTCCCGGCGTGATGGTGTCCGCCACGATCACGGCCGCCGGGAACTCGCAGTCGTCCGGGAGGTCGCACCCTAGCGACACCGCCGCCGCCTTCAGCGCGCCCGACAGGCAGAGGCCGCGGCACTCCTGCCGCAGGTCCCCCTTCGGGCTGAACATGTCCGGCGTCAGCGCCTCGGCCGAACCCTCGCGGATCTCGATCTCCCCCCACCGGGTCCATCCGTGCTCGGCGATGAGGTTCGCCGCGATGTTGATCGTCTCGCGGCAGAGCTCCCGGTCCGGGATGTTGTCTTGGGCGCCCATCAGACTGCCGGCCCGTCCCAGGGCCACGGTCCGCCGGGGTAGTCGCTCGGGCGCTCGCCGAACACCGGCTTGCGCTCCTTGGCCGGCTCCCACGCCGGGCGGTGCGGCGGCACCGGCGTCGGGTTGAACCCCGGCACCAGCCGCTTCTTCCCCGTCGCCGGGTCCGTCTCTTCCACGAACTCGCCGAAGTCGTCCCTCGGCTTGTCCTCCTTCTTCCTCGCTTGTCCGGCTAGGGTCCCGGGTCTCGTCGTAGACATGGCGCTAGTATACCACGGATTTGGGTTAAGTCAACCCTTCGCCCTCACTTCCACCCCTCGCCCTTCGCCGGGACTCTCGTGCGGGGCCACGCCTTCATCTTGTAGCCCGCGCCCTCCCGGTGGCGGACGCTCGCCTCCTTCGCGTAGTGCGACAGGCACGCGTACCAGTCGCCGCCGGTGGTCTGCTCTCCCTTTATCTCCAGGATCTCGAGCTCGTAGTGGCAGGTGCGCATCATCGTCCGCGCCCCGTCCTCCCTGAGATCCTGCAGGTAGGGGTCGGTCGACTGCGCGCGGGCGTCGCCCGCGAAGAGGGCTGCCGCGACAAGGGCGGCGGTTGCTATGGCGTGTCTCATGGTAAGCCTCCTTTGGTAGACGGCGACATTATACCACACCCTTGCGGTCTGTCAACCCACAGGGTCAGCGGGGCTGGCGCCCCATCTTTGCGGCCGTCTCCAGAACCTTCTGGGCGTATTCCCCCGGGGGGAGGTCCGGCAACACCTTGGCCACCAAGACGGCGGCAAGCGTGAGCAAGAGGTTGTTGTGGATGCCTTCCAACGCGTCCCCCGGTCTGCTCATGCCGTCACAGCTCCATGCCGCCTCCAGCGTCAGTATCGCCTGCTCGATGGCGAAGTCGTCTTCCGCTCGTCCCATGTCACTCCTCCTTCGGGAACAGCTCGTCGATGAGCCGCCGCGCCTCCGCGATCACCGGCTCGGCGTCGCGGCGCAGCTTGGCGGCGAGCTGGCGGTTCACCCACGCCGCATGCTCGTCGTGGCCGTGGACGAGATCGGACTGAGCCCGATCCGCGCTCGCTTGGCAGTCTTCCGCGTGGCGCTCGTGCTTGCGCGCCTCGCGGTGCAGGCTCGCCACGACGCCCGCCTTCTGCCCGAGCTTGTCCCAGGGGTCCTGGTCGTCACGCATGGCCGTCACTCCCCCTTCGGCTTGCGGCGGCGCCGCGCCCTGCTCTTCTTCACCGCGTAGCCCGGGGGCGGTGTCGCCGGAGTCCCCGGCGCCGGCATTGGCGGCACCGCCGCAGGGATCACGGTGCTCGACGCAAGGGTCCCCTCGTAGACCCTGAGCGCGTGTAGCGTGTCGTGGACCGCCTTGCCCAGATCCCGCACCTCCCGCAGGACTACCTGCCCCTGGTGCGCCTGCTCGTCCAGCTTCCGCGTCGCCTCCTCGACCTTCCGCGCCACGTGTCTCGTGACGACACGCACCCAGATCCACCCGCACGCCAGGGCCAAGAGAAGGGCCAGCAGCCCCGCTTCAGTCATTGTCATTGCGCCTCCTTTCCTGTCGCGACCTCGCCGCACCTCTTCCCAAGCGACACCGCCAGCACATCGGCCTCGTCAACATTCTCCACCAGACTCCTGACCGTGCTTGGCCCGAAGATGCGTCGGACGCGCTCATGCCTCTCGTACGCTTCCTTGCTTGCCATCACTCCTCCCCGCCCACGATGTCCTCCGAACCCATCCGGTATTCCCTCATCAGGTTGTTGATCTCCGTCTTCAGGGCCTTCAGGTCCCTTTGCGCCATCCTAACGAGGTAGACGGCCGCCCGAAGCTCGGGCGACGGCCTCCCGTCCGAGAGCCTGATCCGCTCCGCCATCCTGGTGGCCTCGCTCTCCTTCGCCTCCAGCTGAAGCATCAGCTGCCTCAGCTTCTTCTCTGCGCCTTCGTATTCCATGCCTGTCACTCCTTGTTGCTTGTTGGCCTCGTCGCGAGCTCGTAGGCCTCGCTGAACTCGTCGGCGGTCACGTCCGGGAAGTGGTCTGACCGCAGGTGCGAGAAGTGGGCCGACATGTCGAACCGCAACGGGTCCGGCTTGTAGCCCGCGATGATCTCCGCCATGCGCCTGATGCGCCGCTCACGGTAGATGCGCGGCGTCGCCGTGCCGCCAAGGTTCCGGGTGAACAGCCGGGGGTCGTCCGGCCCCCACCGGCACAGCCGAAGATGGAAGCTGCCGGTCGAGATGCCGAGGCGCTCGCCCCACCTGCTCGCCGTCAGCGACTCGCCCGTCCTCTTGTTCGTGTAGCGCCGCCGGCTAGGCCCGGGACGGATGGGCGGCCCCCAAGTCCGCTCGTCCTGCGGGCCGTACCGGTTGTAGCGGTTCGTCCACGACTGCGGATGCATGTCGCCGCACGACAGCGCCCACTCGTAGCGGTCCTTCACCTCGCCGGTGAAGGGGTTCGTGAACAGCCTTGCCTTGCCCATCACTCCTCCCCCGGCAGGATGATCCGCGACGACAGCGCCTCGACCTCCGCCGTCGCGTCCGTCTCGCCAGCCTGCCGGCGCAACGCCGTGCGCATCATCCCGAGGAACCCGATCACCGTCGCCGACGCCTCCGCCGCCTTCAGCTTCGTCGCCTCCGGCACACCGGTCGACCGCTGGTCCATGAACATCGTCACGCAGTGGTCGATGACGTCGATGGCCCCCTCAATGAGGGCGACGAACTCCAGGATCGACTCCCGGTCGCCCTGCTCCTCGGCCTGCGGCGCCGCCGCCTTCTCGTCGCTCATGTCGATGCCCTCACCCATTCAACGTAGGCCTGGCACGGCCCCCGCACGTCCTCGAAGGTCTCCGCGCTGTTGTTCAGCACATCGAGATTGACGTGCGGCCGACCCTTCTGGTGCCACAGCCAATCCCGCAGGTGCGTACACACCGCCTTGCCGTCTTCCCGCGACGGGGACTCGCGGAAGATCGCCCCGATCAGACAGAAACTGTGCGCGTCCATCTGTTCCGGCTGCACCGGGTATCCGCGCACGTCCAGCGCCAAGTAGTTCCTGCACCAGCGTCGACCGCCAGCCATCAGCCGATGCGCCCTCTCAACGATATCGGCCATGCTCTCCGCTCTCACGCCGCCGCCTCCTCTTGCGGGAACAGCGCCCCCGCCACCCGCAGCGTGTCGTGCTCCTGGAAGGTCGCCTGCACCCGCACGGTGTCGGTCCCTTCCACTGCCGCCTCCATCCCGGCGTCCTCCCAGACGCGAAGCGCCCGGCGCATGCGCTCCGACTGGACAGGGTTGGCCAAGTGACGCTTGCTCTGTTCCAGCGCGCGGCCGACCTCCACCAGGTTCGTCAGCGAGTACGACCTCGGGATCCGATCCGGCAACGCGTGACCGTGGTCCAGCGCATCGAGCCGGGGAAGGGACAGCAGGCGGTGCACCGCCTCCTCCACCCTCGCCGCGTCCGGCTTCTGGTTCAGGCAGTGCTCCAGCCTGCCGAGCTCGGTGCCGGTCACTTCGCCTCCTCCTTCATCGGGGCCAGCAACGCTAGCAACGCGCGCGCCGCCGGGAGCACCGCCTTCGACAAGTCGTTCTCCTCGGCCGCCATCGCGTTGGACTCCCCGTCGATGATGTGCTCCAGGTGCTCTCGCGCCATCGGCACGTCGGTGACGACCGCCGCGTGCAACACCTCCTCGAGGCGCGGCGGCTTCTCCGTCGACTCCAGCAGCTCGCCCTGCTTGTCCGCCCA
This sequence comes from uncultured Gammaproteobacteria bacterium, assembly GCA_964654265.1. Taxonomy (GTDB): domain Bacteria; phylum Pseudomonadota; class Gammaproteobacteria; order Tethybacterales; family CBDBMS01; genus CBDBMS01. The sequence continues at coordinate 9,172 of CAZZIL010000396.1, forward strand.
CGACGGGCGCGGCGGGCACTCCCTCACCGGGACGCACTCCTCGAAGTGGATCGCGCAGTCCTCGTCCTCCATCTCGAGATACTCCGAGTAGAAGTCCTCCAGCGTCGCGTGCAGGTCTGCGCGCATCATCACGATCACCACGTTGCTCATTGCGGTCCTCCCCCGTGTTGCATGAAGTGGGCAACGGCCTTCGACACGTGCGTGTCGCTCGCCTTCGGCCCGAGGATGACGCGCACCGGCCCGACGCTGTTGCGCGTCGGGTAGCTGACCTCCTCGCCGCGCCGAAGCGCCGCGCGCACCCGCCGCTCCATCGCCGCCAGCCGCTTGCGTCCGTCGTCCATGCCCCTAGTATACCACAACGGGACGGCGTGTCAACCCCCGCCGCGCGCCATGCCGGCGCACCACCTTCTCGAGCAGGGAACGCAACATGGGCGAGACTATACCACACCCAAGATGAAGAAAGCCCCCCGCGCCTGTCTACCCATGAGGAGTCACCCAACTCATGAACGCGGGGGGCCGGCCGCCTTCGTGCTTGCGACGGCGACGCGGGAGTATACCACAGGAAGAAGCGGGCTGGGCAGGTGCCCGGCGCAACGAACTTCCGGGCGTTATGCTGTCGCTGGCGCCTGCCAGCCCTAGCCGCCGCGCCTCCGACCAACTTTGGGAGATTGTGCTTGCGACGCGACGACCGCCGACATCATACCACAGAGGAGTGCGGGCGGCCGGGACGGCGGGAATCGAACACGGGGTGCACCCCGGGACAGAGAAGGCCTAAGCCCCTTGTCCACCGCGACATCGGCCATTGCTAGCAGGCCTACTTCTACCACTGAACTACGGCACCGACCGCGCGCACCCGGGGATTCTACCCCTTCTTCCGTTGCCGCTTGCGCTCGGCGTCGTCGTGCTCGCGCACTCGCAACCGGATCAGCTGCGCCGCGTCCTGGCGCTTCAGCGTGTCCTCCCACAGCAGTCGGGCGATGCGCTCCCACTCCCCACGCGTCAGCGTCATCGTGATCGGCTCCGCTTCGCGGGTCTCCCTACCAGCAGCCACGGCTCCCGTGCCTGGCCCGCTTCGCGGCCGGGTCCGCCATGTTCGCCAAGAAGCGCTTCACCGCCCACTCGACGTTGTTCCGGGAGACGCTCCGCCTTTCCTCGACCTTGCGGCGGGCGCGCTTCGCCTCGATGCGACGCTGCTTGTCGCGGACGTTGCGGCCCATCAGAACGGGTCCTCCTCGTCGTCCCTGGCGGGGACCTCCTTCGCCGCGTAGGCCCGGCTCTCCTCCTCGGTCTGCCTCGCCTTCGCGTAGCGGTCCACCGCCTTGTCCCCCTTCGCGACCTTCTCGGCGAGGATCCCCGTCGCCTTCTGGTTCCCCTTCTGGAACTCGTCCCAGACCCACTTGGGCACCCAGTACTTGTCGCCGGTCGAGACCTGCTCTAGGAGCCGGGCCTTCTCCGTCTCGTGCTCGACCCGGAAGTCGCTCGGTTTCATCTGCTCGCTCATGTCGCCCTCCTGTGGCGTTTAAAGCCCCATTGTAGCACGAAACGCCCCTCGGGGGTAGGGTGGGCCACCCCCACGCCGAATCGGGGCGGGAATCGCCCCACACGCACACTCGCCACCCGCCGGACAGCAGTCATCCCTAGAGAACAAAGGGAACAGCAGGATAGGTGACTACATGGGGAACTACAAATTTTTTTCCTCACAGGAAACATGACAGGTTGGCGACCGCTTTTTTCGGGACCCCCCCGAAACGGCGAAACGCAATACTGGCGGGCTTTGCGGGCGATTTGGGTCGGGAAAAAGTTTTTCTTTACAGGAAACCTGCCAGGATTCCGCAAAACCTGCCAGGTTGGCGACCGCTTTAGCCCGATTCGCCAAGCCCACAACCCTATTGGAAAATCGGAGGTTTGTTATCAGGCAGCCAATGATTTTTGTATAAAGCGCCACGATTCTGCGATAATGTCCCCCCTTACGTGACGTGACGTGACGACGTGACGTAATAATTATATGTAACCATTTTTTTATTCCCCCCTGGAACCCCCCGTGTAGTGAGTAACTACTCAGTACTGTGGCGTTTTATACATACTTCTATAAAAAAATAATAATAAAAAGGCCCTCAACCCCCGCCAGACGGGTTTTACAGGCAACGATCCGAAAACGGTCGCCAACCTGTCGTTTTCCGGAAAAACCGGCAGGATTCTGGCGTTTTCCCGAAAAAAGCCCCCGAACCTGCCAGCAAAAGGTTGGCGAAAGAGACGCGGGAGGTTGGCGAGAGAGGGGCGGAAAATACCCCTCGGCATTTTTTCGGGGGGTGAAAACACCCCGTGACCCCCTCCTGATATAATTCCCAGGAATAACGAAAAAGGGTTTTTTAGGCAAAAAAAATCCCCTTACGGGGATTTCTCGGATTTTTCAGGCGGTCAGTACGCCTTTATCGGGGGCGGCTTCCCCTTCTCCCGGAGCACAATCAGCCCCGCACGCTCCATCTCGGCGAGCCACAGCCCGTTCTCGACGGCCTCCTTCAGCTGGTAGACCTCATCGATCAGGGCCTTCTGCTGGCGGTCACAGTCCTGTTGCTCTTGGTCAAGCTTGCGGCGGGCCTCCCCGATGCGCTTCTCCCATGCGTCCAGCTCGGCCTGGCGCCGCTCCAGCTCGTCTAGGCGGGCAAGGCGCGGGTCGTCGTTCATCGGATCTGCTCCTCGCCCCACCGTATCCCTTGGAAGACACGGCGGATCATCTTCGGGATGACGGCGTTGCCGAGCAGGCGCCGGCACGCGGTCTGGGACAGGCCGCAGAAGGTCAGGGCACCTTCTGCGGGAAGTCGCACCAGTCGCGGCCGTGGAAGTCCCATCCCATATGGAGCTGCTCCTCGTATATCCGGCGGTGCTCGGCGTTGTTCCGGTACTCGTCCTTGCGAGCCATCTCACGCAACTGCGCGCGCTCCTTGTCCGTGAAGCGGTGGCAGGCCTTCCAGATGATGTCCTGCGACGGCCACAGCTCCTGCGGGATCTGCCGCCACAGCGTCTCGTTGTCCGGGGGGGTCAGCGATGCGTTCATGCCTGCTCCTTCTGCTTCGGGTTATACCAAGGGACGAACCGCGGCCCCTCGCACTGCGCCAAGTACCAGTCCTTCTGTTCCTGCGTCAGGGGCTCACCTGTCTGCTCTTCGCACCACGCCCAGTACTCCTCGATGTCCTCGAAGAAGCGGTCGGGCATCGGCACGTCGGGACTGTCCGGGTATAACTTCACCGTGATGTGCTCGGTCTCGCCGCCAGGGGATGTCTTCATCGCCTCGCCCTCGGCGTGGCGCGTCTGGCCCTCCTCTGCGGCGGCCGCGTCGACTGCGGCAAGGAAGTCCTTGGCGTCTTTGTCGTCGCCGTTCTCCGGGGAGTAGACCTCGCAGGGGTCGTCGTAGCACGCCGGGCGCGTCTCCCCCAAGTAGCTCATGAAGTCGAGCAGTTGCTTGACCAGGCCGACCGCCAGCCCCTTTTCCTCGTCGGACAGAAGCGCCCACCTCTCGGTCAGCTCCTTCGGCGCGTTGAAGTCGGTCGTCCAGGGGAAGTCATCCACCTTCGGGTGCTGGAAGAACGAAGCCAAGAGAGACCTGATGACCCCGTCGACATTCATCCAAGACGGCGCGAACAGGCAGTGTCCCATGTCGGTCCCGTCGCGGGACACGATGTGGCGCAGGAACTCGCCGCTGGTCGATGCCCGCTTGACCGACGTCAGGTAGCGGTAGGTCGGATCGTAGTCCTCGGAGGCATGCTTGGCGAGGAACTCCCACTCGTCCGGCTTGAGGAAGAGCAGGCCGCTGGCGCCCCAAGAGGCTTGGAAGGGGGGTGTGGTGTCGCTCATGGCGGGCCTCCCGTGAGGAAGATGGCGGCGATGGCGGCGGCCTCCAGCACGATGAAGTGAATGGTGCCGATGGCGTAGAGGAGAGGGGGCGGGCGCCTGACGAACTTGGCGAGCCGCTTGGCGCGGACGGTGATGCCGCGCGGCAACGGGAACAGGAAGTCGACGGCGATCCAGCCGATGAAGACGCCTATGGCGGCGGCCTCGGCGACCGTCAGCGCGTGCTGTGTCGCGACGTTGACGACGGCGGTCGCGGCGACCGACACCAGTGCCTGGTGGAAGAAGCACAGCATGAGCAGCGCGAGGTGCGCGCCGGCGGGCAGCTGCTCGCGCGGCGTCCCGGTCGCGGCGGCCTCGTCCATGCGTTGCTCGGCCTCGGCGCGGGCCTTCGCGTCGATGCTGTCCTGGGGGAAGGGGTCGTCGTTCATGGGGCTAGTATACCACAGCGAGACGACATGTCAAGCGGTTGGGGGAGGGGGATTCGAACCCCCGACATCCTGGTAATGAGCCAAGCGCTCTGCCGACTGAGCTATCCCCCTTGAGGCGGAAACGGCGAGACGTCGACGGACGGGAGGTCAACGTCCTCTGCCAAGGAAGCGACGAGCCTGTTCCGCCACCGTAGCAGGACCGTGCGCGCCTGGGGCGGCAGTCCCTCGATGACAAGCAACTCGTCGATGTCGTGCACCGCCGAGACCGAGAGCATCCTATCCACCGGCACTCTCCCGTCGCTTCGGCGTGCGCGTGCCGAACCACCACGAGACGGTCAGCCCCGTCAGGTAGAGCACGGTGTCGATGATGCGGTCGCCGATGGCGAGCATGCTCTCGGTCTCCAGCACGGGCGGCACCAGCGTGAAGAAGATCGCCCCGGTGAGGACGAGGAACAGCAGCGTCAGCACCGGGCGCGTCAGGCCGCGCACGACGTCGACGTAGACCAGCGCCTTCGACTGCCCGGAGCTAAGGCGCGTCGCCGCCTCCTTGTAGGAGGCGCGCAGGGCCTGCCACTCTTGGCGCGTCTCGGCCGACGCCTGCTCCGCCTGCGCCATGGCCTTCAGCTCCTCCAGCTCCAGCCTCTTCAGCTCGACCTTGTGCTGGTGCGACTGCTTGTCCTCGAAGAACCCGAAGGCCTTCGAGATGACGGTGCCGATGATGCCGGTGGCCCCGCCCGACAGGGCCGCCGCCCCGGCGCTGAGCAGCCAATCAAGCACTGTCGAAGGACTCCGGCGTGAAGTCGGTGTGGGCGTCCCAGATGGGCGCGGGGTCCCCCCACAGGTTCGGCTCGTCCAGCACCTGGATGTAGATGCCCCGGCACTTCTCCCACACCGGGAGCAGGTAGCGCTCGGCCATCTTCCGGTAGCGGTCCCTGGCCCCGAAGGGATGGCGCGGCCGCAACCCCCACGGGTCCTCGATCTCGTCGTCGCACGACAGGCACCCCTCGGTCATGCGCTCGTCGTTCAGCCAGTGGACCAGGCAGTAGGTGAAGCCGGGGACGTTCCTGATGTGGAACACACCGGGGTGTCCCCACCGCTCCTGGGCCGCCTTCGCGAAGTTCCCCTCGGTGCGCATCTCCAGGATGTAGTGCTGGCCGGGCTTGTTCGCCGGGATCCGCGTCTCGCGGGCGAGCTTCTCCTCGCGGGGCTCGTCCTCTATGCCCCAGGCGAATGACCCCAGGGGCCGGCCGTTGTAGTGGCGGGCCGACGGCATGTTCACCCATGTCGCCAGCGTCGATTCAGCGCTGTGTCGCAAGCGCTGGTAGACGAAGTGGCTCACTTCCGGCCTTTCGGCTTGTAGCCCTTCTTCCCTTTCTTTCCGCCGCAAGGCATGGCCTCTCCCGTGTTGGTGGGCCGGCGCGTCTCTGGAGGAAACTGTCTTCATCTTCGCGGAGGAAAACCGCCAGCCCGATGGGATTATACCGCCTTTTTCCGCTTCAGGTAGGTGCGCCGGTCGTCGGGGCCGTACTTGCGGATGCGCACCCGGAACGTCTGCCGGCTGATGCCGAGGCGCTTGACCCATGCGGTCACGGTGCGGGACTTCCCTGTCTCCGGGTCGGTGTAGTAGACCTCCGGGCGCTTCTGCGTGAACGTGCGGACGTCGTCTGGGCCGTAGACGCTCACCCGGCACAGGAAGGAGCCGGGCTTGATCCCCATGCGCTTGGCCCATTGCTTGTGCGTCGCGACGGCGCCGGACACCGGGTGGCGGAACACCCGGTTGACAGACGGGCGCACGCGGCCCTTCGTGAACACGCGCGGGTCGGCCGCGCCGTACTTCCACACGCGGCGGTAGAACGAGAAGGTCTTGATGCCGAGGCGCCTGGCCCACTGCTCGGCCGTGCGCTCGCGCCCGTCGGGGCCGACGTATAGCACCGACACCTTCACGCGTGTCCAGCCCGCGTGCCGGCGCCGGGGACGTCCGTCGGCTTCACGTTGAACCCGGCGAGCATGCCGGCGTTGGCCAGCGTCCACAGCAGCGTCTTGTTGTCGAAGCGCACGACGTTGGTCTGCGCCTCGATGGAGGCCCGCAACGCCTTGACGACGTTCCCGACCGTCTCGATGGAGTCGGCGTTGGGCTTCGGCTCGTTCATCAGCTGGGCCTGCATGAAGAGCATGCGCCGCTCCAGCGCCATCAGGTCCGGCGACGCCTGGAAGTGCACGTCCCAGAGGACGGGCACCATCAGCGTCACCAGCGGGATCAGCAGCCCGCGCTGCTCGGCCTCGTCGCTCATCGGTGTGTCTCCATGGGATGTGCCCGCATTATACCGCAACGGGGCGGCGCGTCAGAACGGGACGTTTTCATCGTCCTCCTCGCGGTCCTCGCCCGGCTCCTTCTGGTCGATGGACAGCTGCGGGATGTGCGTCAGGTCGATGCGGATCGCCTGGAAGCGCGTGGACGCGAAGGAGACGCGCCCCGGTATCGGGTGCGCGATGGTGCGGCACAGCCGCTCGCCGTAGTCGTTGTCCCACTCGGTGCCGGCGAGTCCGCGCCGGATCTCGCGGTGGTTCGCCGCCAGCGCGATGTGGTGCCGGTCGCTCTTGTAGCCGTTGGTGCGCGGCGGGTCGCCGACGAGCACGCCGACGTGCGCCAGCGCAGCCTGCGCGACGCGCGGGTTAAGCGGGAGGCCCACCACCGAGTCGCCGAGGGCGACGCGCAGCAGCGAGGCGACCGACGGCTTGCGCACCGCCGGGACCTTCTCGCTGTCGTGGTCGCGCTGGTGGTCGGCCGGGCGCGGGATCGCGTCCTGCGCCAGGTCGACGGGGATCGCCAGGATGTGGTTCATCAGGTCGACGTGGTCCTTCGCGCGCGGCGGGGCGCTCTGCTCCAGCTCGGCGCTGACGGCGACGACCTCCTTCGGCAGCGGCTGCCTGCCGTCGCGCAGGTAAAGGCCCGCCGCGATAAGCGACCCGTGCAGCTGCGCGAAGCGCAGGTCGTGCTGGCTGTCGTGAAGGGCCGCGACGCCGATGTCGACGCACCCGGTGATGTCCGTGACGTGCTCGCGCAGCCAGTGCAGGTAGCGCGCGCTCGCCCTGGAGTCCGGGCGCTCGATGAACTGCACGGCCGGCTTGATCACGCCCAGCTGGTGCTCGCGGAACTCTTGGGCGCCCATGCCCTTCGGGCGCACGATCTGCGCCTCGATGAACCGGCTCTCGTTTGCCTCCGACCCGGGCGGCTTGCCGATTGAAGAGCACATGAACATGCACCGCAGCGAGTGGTCCGTCACGCCGTCCGACGACGACAGCTCCGCCTTCGCGACGCGCCCGCCCTTGCCGCTCCCGCCGATGCGCATCACGTCGAGGATGTTCGCCGCGACGATCCGCTTGTGCTGCCCGCCGCTCTCGAACTCGTCGATCAGTATCGCCAGCGCGTCGTGCATGAGCAGGCGCCGTATGCCCGCCTCGGACGACCCGCCCTGAAGCAACTTCAGCGTGTCGCCGAGCAGGTCCTGAACCTTGTTCACGAAGAAGGTCTTGCCGACGCCCGCGTCGCCGCGCAGCCACAGCGACGGGCGGAAGTTCAGCAGGCCGCACAGCGGCGCCAGCGCCAGCCAGCCAGCGACACAGAACTTCTGCACCGGGTGCGACCACACCTGCTTCGCGACGAACTCCCAGACCTCGCGGTTGATGTCGCCGTCCGCCGGCGTCTCGCCGCCCCAGTCCACCGGGAGCTTCTCGATCCACACCGCGCTCCCGCTCGCCTCCAGCGGCTCGAACCTCCCACGGCGGTAGAGGCTCTTCCCGGTGTTCAGCACCGGCTCCATCCCGCCAGCGCCGTCCTCGGTCCAGTGCCACCCGCGTCCGCGCACCCGGCGAGAGTCGTAGCGCCCGACCTGCTCCGCCGCCTTGCGCATCGCCTTCCTCATCGCCCGGATGTTCGGCTTGACGAACACCTCGCCGCCCTTCTTCAACGGCGGGAACAGCAGTTCCCAGAAGGTGTCGTCCGCCAGGTCGCACAGGAACATCTCCGTCACGTTGGTCGACGACACGTCGTAGATCTGCCCGTCGGCCTTCCGGTAGACGACGACGTAGTGGTGCGACCGGTTGCTCGCGTACCCCAGGGTGCGGAAGTGCTCGTTGTCGATCATCTGCGCCACGATGGCGTCGGCGACCTCGACGGTCGACTCGGTCTGCTCCGCCTTCGGCGCCTCGCGCTCTATCGACGAGTTGCGCATGTGGCCGGCCAGGTGCGACCACTGCCAGCCGGCGCCGATGAGGTCCGCGACGTCGATCTTCGGCGCCCAGTCGGGGCCGGGCGTCACCACCTTCACCTTCGCCGGCAACGCCGCGATGATGTCGGCGATCTCTATCGCGGCCGCCTTCCCCGGCTTGTCGTTGTCCGGCCACACGATGACGGACTTGCCCTTCAGGGGGGTCCAGTCCGCGCCCTTCACGCTGGAGGTCCCGCCCATCCAGGTCGTCGCGGCGATACCCTTGGCGGCCGCGCCCGGCGTCTCGGCGATCAGGCGCGCCAGGGCCGCCGCGCACTTCTCCCCCTCGACGACGACCACCCGGTCGCTCTTCGCGACGTCCGGCAGGTTGAACAGCGCCACCGGGTTCGGCGGCCGGCCGATGACGAACTTGCCGTCGTGCGTCGGGCGATACGGCCGATACTCCTTGCGCCCGTCCTTGTCCTGGAAGCGCGCGACCGAGTAGATCTTCACGCCCGTCTCCGAGAGGTAGTCCCAGGAGTCCGTCAGCGTCAGCATCGACCGCTCCCTGGTGTCCTTGTCCATGACCTCCAGTCGCTCGACGCGGTCGACCTTCCACAGGCTCACCGGCTCGGCGCCGGCCTCTTGGCGCAGCCACTCGACGGCCGCCTCGCGGTCCTTGCCGAGCAGGGCCGACGCGAAGTCGACGATCCCGTAGTGCTTGCCGCACGAGAAGCAGTGGGCGCCGTCGGCGTACACCGTCATCGACGGGCGCTTGTCGTCGTGCGCCGGGTCGATGCACCTGACGACGTTGCCCTTGCCGGGCTTCAGCCCGAGCTTGGGCGCCAGCGCCCGCAGGTCCAGCGTCTCAACCCACCTTTTGCTTGGCGGCATCCCTGATCTTCTCCGCGACCTTGTAGTAGCGCATGGCGATGTGCTTCGGCGACGGGTGCCCCATCTCCGTGAACAGCGACACCAGCCTCTGGTAGTTCGGCCCGATGCGGCGCACCTTCGACACCATCTCCGGGCTCGTCAGGTAGGTGTCCTCCCAGTCCGTCCGGACCTGGCGGGCCTCCTCCCGGCGCTCGCGCTCGGCGTCGCGCGACAGCCGCTCGACGAACTCGGCGTCGGCGTATTCCATGATGTCGATCCCCTTGGCGACGACCTCGTGGCCGCACTGCGGGCAGCGAAGGTGGGCGGCCCCCTCGTACAGGTAGCCGCACTCCTCGCAGGCGCGCACGCGCTCCATCATCCCGCGCAGGGACCCCTGGTCCGACAGCATGCGCCCGGCGAGGGACCAGCGCCGCTCCGTGTCGGGAAACCCGACGCTCTGGTAGTTGTTCGCCTGGTCGATGATGACGGCCTCCTTCCCGGGCGACGGGCGCATGGCCCTGCCGACCTGCTGAAGCGCCATCGTGACGCTCTTGGTGTGGCGCCCCATTATGACGCACGATGCGTCCGCGACGTCGAAGCCCTCGCTGATGATGTTCACGTTGCACAGCACGCGCGTCTCGCCGCTCGCGAAGCGGGCCAGCACCTCGCGCCGGTGGAAGTCAAGCGTGTTCCCGTCGATGTGCTCGGCCGGTATGCCCGCCGCGTTGAACTTGCCGGCCGTCTCCCTGCTGTGCTCGACCGACACCGCGAAGAAGATCGCCTTCAGCCCGTCGGCGAAGCGCCGGTAGAGGTCCACCGTCTCGCCCGCGATCACGCGCATGTCGCGGTGCACGCGCTCCTTCTGGTCGTGAAGGAAGAAGTCGCCCATCCTCGTCGTCAGCTCCGACCGGATGCCGGCGAGCCGCGTCTTCGTGAACAGGTAGCGGTAGTCGGCCAGGTAGCCGTTCCCGATCAGCCAGCGCATGTCGGGGCCCTGCGTCATGCGCTGGAAGATCGTCAGCGGCTTGCCGTCGAGCCGGCACGGCGTTGCCGTCAGGCCCACCTGGTAGAGGCGGCGCCGCCGGGCCGTCGCCGCCAGCGCGTAGTGCCCGGCGACGCGCGCGGAGGACGACGCCGCCACGTGGTGCGCCTCGTCCCAGAAGATGATGTCGGGGAGGAACGACCGGCCGAAAGGCCCGTCGAGGCGCCGCACCAGCGTCGGGATCATGCACACCATCATCGGCGCCCCGGAGTTGACGACGCCGCGCGCGGTCAGCGACCCGCACCGCACGCCGAAGCGCCGCACGGTCTCCATCGCCTGCTGAACCAGGAAGTCGCGGTGCACGAGGAACAGCCCGCGCAGCCCCTTGGACGTCGCGCGCCGCACCATCTCGGCGGCGATCACCGTCTTGCCCGCGCCGGTCGCCAGCTGGAGCAGCACGCGGTCCGCCCCCGAGGCGATCTGCTCGGATATCCGGCGGATTACGTCGGCCTGGAAGTCGTAGAGGGCGGGGCGAGACACGTCCCCGTCACTCTTGCGCCAGCACGCCGTCGGGCGTCATGTGGAACACGGGATAGGCCGCCGTCGACGCCGGCGCGCTGTTCGACGCCTGGAAGAACAGCAGCTTGGTCCCGACCGGCTTCCACTCGTTCAGCAGGCGGTTTACCGCCTCACGGCGCTCGGCAGAGACCACCACGTCCAGGTTGTCGACCATGACCAAGGGCTGGCGGAACATCAGCGCCAGCGAGACCATCATCACCAGACGGGCCATGAAGCACTCGTTGGTCGCGAGCAGGCGCACCGGGCGCCCGCCCACCGTCAGCACGCCGTCGTCAAACGAGATGTCGTCGACGCCGAGCTTCCCGGAGACCAAGCCGACCATTTCGGCCAGCCCGCCGATGCCGACCCGCGCCAGCTCCTGCGACACCGGGCCGCCCTCGCTCAGCGCATCGATGATCTGCTCGTGCCGGGCGATTGACTCGCGCGCCTCGTCCGCCATCAGGTGCGCCCGCACCATCGCCGTCGCGCGCACCGCGCGCTCCAGCGCCGCGCGCGCCTGCTCCGACTGCTTCGCCTCCTCCGCAGACGGCCGCGCCGCCAGCGTCCGCTTCGCGTCGTCGATGCGCCTGAGCTCCGCCTTCAGCGTCAGCACACGCTCGTTGATCTTCTTGCCGTCGATCTCGTTCTGGTCGATCCGGCGGCTGAGATCGTCGTGCTCCTTGTCAAGGGCCTTGCGCTCCCTGTCCGCCTGCTCCAGCTCCTCCTCGTTCTGGCGCTTCTTCGGCACCATCAGGATGTCCTCGTTGTGGCCGCCGAGGATCAGGTCCGCCTTGCACTTCGGGCACTTCACCTTCTTGTCCTCGCGCCACCGTTTCGGAAGGGCGGCGTGCTTCTTCCTGTTCTCCGACCGCTGCTCCCAGAGGTTCTTCCCCGCCTCGGCGTGGTCGCGCAACGCCATCTTCGCCGTCTCCAGGCTTTCCTCGACACTGGACCTGCCCGCGACGCTCTCTTCCATGCGGCGCGCGTCCTCCTCGCCGATGTAGAGCAGCCGCTTGCTCTCGTCGGCCGCCAGCCGCGCCGTGCTCTCGTTGTCGTGCGCGGTCTGCATCGACATCCCTTCCAGCTCCGGATACCACCCGCGCGGGCGCCACTCCGCCGCCTTCTTCTTGCCGAAGCGCTCGTTCTCGCCGACGCTCGCGACCTCGCGTTCCCAGTCGCGCTTCCGGCGGATCGCCTGCTCCTTGTTCGACACGACCACGGCGGGGACCCCGTCGCGCACCACCTGCGCGTGGATCGTCCTCACCATCTCTTCGTGCGCGGCCGACAGCGCGTCGCCCTCGCCGTAGCCGAGGGCCGTCCGCATCGCGCGCGTGAACAGCTTCTCCGAGATCGACGCCTTGGCGAACAGCTCGCGGTAGTGCTTCGGCTCCCACCATATCGGGTCGTCAAACGAAAGCGGCGCCCGCATGTAGGGAGACCCCACCGTGACGCTGTGCCCCTTGTGGACGTCCCACTGGCCCTGGTAGATGAACGTCTCGCCCACCGCCTGCACCTCGACAGACGCCTTCGCGTCCGTCACGCCGTTGTGCGCGTAGAGGCTCTTGCGGGCGGCCGGCAGCCCGAGGAAGTTCCCCTCCCCGGACATGGCGGCCGCTATCGCCGTCTGCAGGCTCGTCTTCCCGGAGACGTTCTTCCCGTAGACGATGGCGCCCTTGGTGTCGTGGCCCAGCTCCATCTGGGCCCGCTTCACGCCAAGGATGTTCTTGACGTCGATGTCGATCCGCACGGCCGTCCCCTAGAACGGCGCTTCGGATTCGGTCGTCTGCGGCGGGGGCGGGGGC